>CANQAC010000038.1 GCA_947589345.1 uncultured Akkermansia sp. | reverse complement strand
ATTTGCCCAAAAATCGCCAACTCCTCCCATCATCATGCTTCCCTCCCATGAATCTACATTTTCTTGGGACGGATGTGTGCGTCAGGAGTTTGGTGTAAAAACGGGCTTGCCACAGCGGCCTTTCATGGTGTAGAATGAGCGAGGGAGCGGGGGAAGAACCGGTATTCTCCGTGGAAACGAATCGGTGAGAGCACATAAAGCACGAAACGATGACATCAAATGTAATTAAATTGCTGTTGGCTGTAATCGTAGCGATTGTAGTCGGCTTTTATGGTTATCCGCTTGGGGAGAAAGTTTTGGACGTGATGCACTTGCGCGACAGTTTGGCCAATGATGCACAACGCAGTTTGGATCAGCAGCGCATGGCGCGTCTGGAGAAGCAGGAGTCAAACCGCAAGTTTGTACGTGATAACACGCCGAAACGGCCAAGAGGTGTTGTCATTACTGATGTAACGGCAAATGATGACTGGCAGCAGGGATTCAAGGAAGATGAGGACAAAAAGGACAAAATCGCGGCAGCGACGACAAACACCACATTCGATGATTATAACAGCGAGGATGACAATGGCGTGGAACGCGATTTTTCATCCTACATGTTTACGGATGGAGACCCGGATTTAGTAGGCATCACAGAGGATCAGGATGCCGCAACCGTGGATGGACAGACCGATGTAGTGCCAGCGGCAGTAGACTCGAAAACAAGGGCCTCATACACAGCCGCACTCCGCAAATTCATCGCTGTTTTGAGTAAGGAAGCCGCAGCTGGCACGGGAGGATCATACATTAACCAAGAGTTCCCCGGGACTGCTTGGAAAAACCCGGAAGAAATATATCGGAAGGTACAACAGCGCATACTGACAAAGCTTGGCAAAAATCCCAGTGCAGAAAGCGTCATGGAATATTTGTCTGCCCCGGAAAATCGACGGGACTTGGCGCTCATCATGCTCATCCGGAAAGCGGGAATATCTGCACTGAGCGATGTAGCCAATCAGCGCGGTGGCGCCAGATTGCTCAGTACTCTTTCTTCAGACCTCAAGTGGCTGACTAATACTATGTATTCAGGTCCTACCGAAGCAATGGGGCAAGGACTGAAAAACATGGCTGTCATTTTCGGGCGGTACACGGAGGATATCGACAATGAGACAGCTCGACGCGTGGCCACTACCACTGCCACGGAGTTTGCACGTGAGAGATGGAGCCAAAAAGACATGCTGGAACGATTCTCCTACTACTATAGGAGCTATCGCGATGGTCGACTCAATAAAACATTTGACACTCTGGCGTATTGGGAAACCCGTTTGGTAACTGGTAACCGGGAATGCGGCTCTTGGGGCAGTCCGGCTTCCCTGGCATGGCAACGCGATAATGTACGTTTGCCGGTGGAAAAATACCTGAGCGCAACGGATCAGCTGGTGTACCGCTTGCGAAACACAGCCGGCGACTCGGTATTTTCGTCTGAGTATCTGGCTCCCATCCTGAAACACACCAACAACATTACGGCTCTTGCCTACCGAGAAATAGGCGGTGTGTGCGGCGCGTGTTCTCACTACGGAGCGTACGGAGCGTTGGCATCCGGGATCCCGGCGATGACTATGGGGGAACCGGGACACTGCGCCTACACCGTGCGCGTAGGTAATGAGTGGCGTAAGGGGTATACGATCTATTGGCAGCATAGCATGCACAAAACATTCTGGGGACTTCACGACTGGGAGTTCCTGATTCTCACGCAGGATTTGTACTCCGACGCAACTCCGACATTGGCGTCTGATCAGTTGGCGGCTATGGCGGAATTCCTAGCCTCGCAACGCATGACCAAAGCTGCTATAAACTGCTTTGATGCATCTATACAAGCACAACCGCTCAACTGGCCGGCTTGGCTTGCCTACGCGGGTTACCTGAAGCAGAAGGCGCCAAAAAACAAGGCACGCTGGACGGAACTATGCACACACGTGATAGATACACTGGCAGAAAAATATCACAACGTGGCAGCAACTTTCCAAGCCCGGTATATATACCCACAGCTCTTGCCTCTCATGCCTGACAAGAAGGAACGCAACAAACTGTTTGCCTCTTTCTTTCGTAAGTGCAAAGATTACGGCATACACCGATGGAATGTGGCTCCCCTGCTGGATGCGCAATTCAGCGGCTGCAGAACCGATGCTGAGAAGCTTGATTATATGAAGACGGCTCTGTCCATACTTATGGACAAACCGGATTACTCGGGATCGGTACTCACTTGGGGACTAGAGACAGCAGCGAAACTCAGTGAAACAAGTGGAGCTAAAGCCGATAAATTCCAAGAGGAGTTTGGCAAATTGATCACTTCCGCTATGGGGCGTATGCGTAGCGGCAGAAAGGACAAGGACAACACGTGGGCCGGCTTGGGTGAAGCCATCTTTACCGCTGCTTCCAACGGAGATAACTTTACTTTCCAGGCCATCGGTAAACTCGCCATGCAGAAATGCAAGAAATACTTCCCTAAAAATCGGTTTAAATTCCGCGGGTTTGCGGGAAAAATCGTATCTGCTAAAGGTTCTATCACCACATCGGCGACGCTCACTGGTGACCAAACTAAACAATCATGCTTACATTGGGCGGTGCTGCAAAAAAACGGTGGTTCAATCCCATTCAAGTTTGAAGGGACACAGGGAATCACCGTCAAGCTGGAAGGGACAAGTGATCTGCTCGGGGTGGTTGCGCTCTTTGATTGCCCCGTGAAGGAAGATCGTCCCTTTCACATTCAGACTTCGGAAGATGGGCAAAATTGGGCGGATACTCAAGGAACGACAGAGATTAACGGCTCGATCATGCGCATTGATTTGCAGAAGGCGCAGGCAAGCGCACGCTTTGTGCGTCTGGTACGTGAAGGTGATAAATGGGAGCGTCACAACGTTGTGGGGTTCTACGTGTACGGCAAACTGAAGAAGGACTCATGAAACAGACACAAATATTGACAGCGGTGATAGCGGCACTGCTGGGGCTGCTGGGTGAGACAGCTCACGCTGCACAGTCGCGAACATTTGCTGACGCGCTCAAAAAAGCCGGAAAAGACAGACCCGTGGTGATGTTCTGCTATGGAGCCAACTACGACAAGATGAGCGAAAAAGCCTACGACACGTACATCAAAAAACATGAAAAAAATATGCAGCGTGTCCTGAATAAGGCAATCTATGTGGTGGTGCCGGTATACCAAGAACCGGATGATAAAGAGAAGAAAGAATACGAACGGGTAATGGGAAACCGGCAACTCCCTGGTGGAGTGTGGAGTATCCCCTGCTTTGCCGTGGTGGATGGCAATGGGGCTGTACGCGGGGCTGTGCAAAGCCGCGAGGAAATGGAGGATCCTGTCAAAGCCTCAGAGGCGCTAGCCAGGTTGTTGGAAGATTTCGATAAGCAACAGAAGTTGCTTAACCAAGCAGAGCACGCTTCTGGAGCTCGCCGACAAGAGCAACTCCAGCGCGAAGCGCTCGCCTTCACGGATCTGCGAGTGCCCAACCACACGCTTTTCGACCCGTCGCAGAATGGCATCGTAGAGAAACTTCAAGTGATGACCATTCAGGAGGCTAATGCTTTCATCCGTTCTACACTGGCAAAAGGCGCATATTCACCCGTGGAACGCCAAATGGTAATGGCCGCCTATGCGGGGCATGTGCGTCGCGAAAAAGGCTCTGCCAATCTGTTACGTGCCATATATACGGAAATGCGTAACATAGCGCCCAATACGACATACGGAGCCTACGCCGAGGGGGCAATAGAACTCTGGGTGAAACCACGGGAAACGGAGGAAAAATCCTCTAAAGCAGCACCGCCCGACGGACAAACACAGGGTAACCAGTAACAGCGCGCGGCTTCAACAAGCATCGGGCGATGTGTCGTGTCCTCTCATCATTTCGCGAGTGATCGTGTAATTAACCCCACATCGCGGGCAAGAAACATCCAATTGTCCCTGCTCGGAGAGGATGTCGGCAAAATCTTTTTGCATCGCTCGAACAACTGGGATGATGAGCTGGGCGTTACACCCGCAGTGAAAGGTAAAGTTACGAGTTTCAAGTAGCTTTGTTTCTTCCGTTGTTTCCAAGTGAGCAACTTGTTCGGCAGTCAGCTCATTGAGCCAATCGAAGTCAGAATCCGGTTCGGCTGTGACCAGGTAAAAAAAATCTCCTTGACCAACGAAAGCGCGGGCCTGTCTTTGTTCGCTGATGCGAAAAAACTCCTCAGCCCATTCCCTGGGAGAACTCCCTTTAAGAGGCACAACAGATGTATGTGTGTCACGGCCTCGGCAGATATTTTGCGCATAAAGAAGGGTAATATCGTTTTGTCGAACATCCTTCGTAAAAATGCGGCCGACGACATCGTGTGAGAATGAAGAACCGGCGACAAAATAGTTGGTGTTTTCCGGTAGTTTTACATTGATTGTCCATGCATGCTGTTCATTCCACGGGCGAGACACGAGGAAAAGTGTAAAGAAAGCGAGCAATTGCTTGAAGGCGTCGGCCTTGTCCCTGTCAGGGTGAATGGCATGTTGCATAAGGTGCAGATAATACCCCACAAAAAGGGGAGCAAAATCGGCTTGCAACAAAAGACAATTCCGACCGCGTACAAAGATAGACCGCACCGTTACAAAGTCGGACACGAAAAGACCATCATCAGGTTGATCTTGCTCATACATCCCGGCACGCATTCTAGCATTTTCTCACAAACGTCGCAAGAACAAAGAGAGCTGTATAATAAGCTAATCCCAAAGGGTAGGCGCTGGTGATGGACTTCGTCGCGGAGCGAGAAAACAAAGTGCTGCGCACAACTCCAGCCAACATATGAACCACGTTGAAATGCTCATCCAGAGATCTAAACGATATGAAAGCCATGCAAGTAGCCAGATGCCGGCCAAACCTGCTATCATAAGAGTGAGCTTTGCCAATCCCGGTAACATCGGTAAGAAATAAAGAGCCAATAAAACCAAAATGGCGAGAATGATGCGACCTGCAACAGTGGCCTGTAGTGGGGTGAGTCGCAGAAAATGGGCTCGTTCCGTAGCGGTTCCGGGGAGGTAAGTTGTATGTTCTTTGGCCAAAAGACAAGAAATTGTGGCGGCGATGAGTTCTCCACGATCGGACGGAGAATGAACGAGAGAAGGCCGGAATAATACAGCGACACCTTCAGAATTTTGATGGGAGGGAGCATCTTTTGGGGTACTCAGGGCCCTATCCAAGGGAAGATTAGTAGCACAAGCTCCGCCAAGTGGCGTGCGACCGTGAGAATCCAGTGGTATGACGCGATTACCAATGCGCAAAGAATGCCCAAAGTGTACCTGCAAATCGGCTGGACTGAGCCCAAGATGACGTAAAGCTACTCGCAAGGGCAGCGTAGGAAGAATAGCTCCATTCCAGTTTACGAATAAAGGAAGCGAAAGTCCACGCTGACGAGCTTCTTCAGAGCTGAGCAGCTCATCCTCCACAAAATCGGGAGTAAGTGCTACTACGTGATCCGCAGGGTGAGGCAGATGGTAAGGGCGCACCATGTTAGCGGTGGGAATTCCGGAAGGCGCACCATGGAGACACTCAGGTGGTATGATGGAATCGCGCAGTACTTGGGGTGTAACCTGAGCTTGGGCAGCATTGTGAGCTTGCAGCCCGATGCAGAAAAATTGTAGAGAGGAGAGGGAGTGATCAAGCATACGGTGTACAGTTTCGTTTTCTTCATCATCCCACACTAGCGGAGATGAAAGCGCTACATGACGAATACCGTGATGGGAAGCTAAGCAGTTAAGAATGGTGGCCAATTCCTGCAGTTTAGGATTGGGTGTCGGAGAAGCATCTAAATCTGAATCCCACACGGTGCAGTACACCTTGGTATACTCCGGGATTCGATGCGGGGTAAGTACCTTAAAGTTACGCGGATTCTGCCCAGGGAAGAGGAGTCTCAACGGTATGTCCGACTGCTCGGCACACGCACGGTAGAGAGCCACATCTGCCTGATGAAAACCTGGGATCGTGACATAAGCTGTGCCAACGAGTATGGCAAGCCATGCGATCAGAACTAGGAAATGACGGAAGCGATGCATGCGGCAAGAGGGTGAGCTGGTGAATCAGGCGAAATGCTTGTGCAGAGTCGACGAAGCATGCACAAAGTGGTGGGAATAAGGGTCAAGTACCAATCTTGGTGGCTGTTGTGACCTATGTTAGCGTATGCACCCAAAGCTTGCATGAGTCGCTGTAATGCACAGGCCTGCAGCACGAGCGGACAAGCGGATGAGCCAGATAACCCTGCGAGTGCGTCAAGCAGTTCTTCGCGTTCTTCTTCCGCCAAATTAACGTAAGGATCGTAGAGCAAAGATGCAACATCATATTCCGGCAGGCCAAGGCGCATTCCTTGGAAATCAATGCAGTACGCCTTGCCTGCACGCAGGATGATATTCTGACTTTGGAAATCACGGTGGATAGTAACACGCGACAGACTCGCCAAGAATTCAGCAAGCTGTCGACACTCCGGGAGCTTGTGAAACCCAGCGGCGACAGAGAGATGCAGGTGGTTTCCCAGCAAGTGTTGTGCAAAATACTCTTGCTCCCAAGTGTAGAGATCCGCATCAAATGGTGGCTGAAGAGGCCAAGTGGGAGATATGCTATGAAAGCTCTGCATGGTATGCAATGCAGCTCGGTATGCGGACATGCGTTGTGTTCGCGGAGCATCGCGAAGGCTGAACAGACTTTGTTTGCCTAAATCCTCCACCAGGCATGCTCCGCATCCTCCCTCGTACGTACGCGAAATATAAACTTCGGGGACAAGCACTCCGGCAGACCGTAAACCTAAAGCTGCAGGAAGGAAAGATTCATTATCTGCGCGAGCTGAAGTCCAATATATGCCGATGATACCGGAGCAGGACGGCAGAATGCAGCGCATAACGCAGCGCCCAGATGCTCCTTCAGCCACGAGCTGCATAGTCTGTGCCGGGACTTCGCTATGCGTGTACTCAGACATCAGATCAGCGAGTACATTTCGCCCGGTAGAGAAAGAATCCGGCATCATGCAGAACTAGCGAACGCTTTAGAGTTTGAAAAAACTGAGTTCTCCCGAATCCTCTTTGTTTTGTTCGGAGGAAGATTGGCTCTTGTCTGGCTCGGCGGCCTCATGGGAGCCTTTAGAAAGCGGCACCGTTTTTTGGAAAGGCGGCGGCGTGGCAAACAGAGAAACCTTCTCCGCCTGATTGGTAGTTTGCGGCTCGGGCTGAGATGGTGTCACATCTGCTCCATCAATACGGAAATAAGAAGGTGATGCGTTGCCCTTCGCAGAACCGGAGGAGGAACTTGTGGCAACATGAGGAGTAACACGCTGCACGGCTGGTACTTCCTGAATTTCTTCATCGTTCAACGACGCGGTAGATCCGCGATTCAGGCGAATGTCAATCAATGCGAAAAGAATGGCAGACACACCTAAAGGCCACGCGTTAATGAGCAAGTCATTCACATAAAGCGAGATATCTGTTAACTGTGTTTGAGCGATAAAGATACCGAGTTTTGTACACCCGCCAAAAAAGAAAAAGAGAGCAATAATGATAGCGACAACCAGTGACATGACGTCATTCTACAAGATTATGACCCGTATGTCAACTTACTACAAACAGTCAACCACGCAATCGTATCAGAAAATAATTAATACTCATGCTACCTGATTCCGAGTTAGGACATATTTATCGGCGTACTTTGGGCTCAGAACTTTTGGGGATGCCATTGAGAACCGTAGATGTAAAAATGGCCTTAGCAACGTGGAACAAGCTACTCCCGCGCACGTCTTGAAAAACTAATTCCTGCGCTTTATCTTCATCCAATGGAAAATGGTGACAAGCTTTCATTCAATTGCCCTGCACCGGACAGCAACTACTGAGGGCGCGCACCTTCTCCAGAGAACATCAAGACAAAAAAATCCCCGTAGAATCAAAGCCACGGGGATGAGCGTTCTTGACGAGGAAGTCAATCAATCAACGCTTCGGCGGGAATACGGGTATTTGCTTTGGAAACCGAGCTCCGCCGGGAACTCAGAAAAACCAGACCAAGTATTGTACTCCTTGAGTCCACTGCGGCCACAACTTCCCTGGTAAGGAGGACGGTAAGTACACTTGTAGGTGGGCGCCCAGAAGGTCACCAGTTCGTAGAAGCCATAGCCCATACGCGTGAAAGTACGGGAAAAGCCTTCCACGATACCGACAGAATAGCCGGAGTAGTCGCCTTCACGCTCCTGCCAACGCAGCATGGTTACAGGGAGTTCCTCAATGCCCCAAAGGACGTTGCCTACGGCGCGGCCGAGTTTACGAGTCGCTGTATACTCGGAGGCGGGGGGCGCCTGGATATCACCATAGACCGCCCCGACCATCGCCAAAAGCAGAACTGAGAGAAGAATACGCTTCATGGTAACAGGACATTTAGCATATCTACCGGCAGGTTGCAAGCAAAAAAATCTCTTTTATGAGCATTTTCTCAAAAAAATGTAAAATCGGAAGATGGAATGACGAGAGGAGGAAAAGAGGCGAACTTGGAGCATCTGAGTTTCTTTTGCGTTGCTAACTGCGACACAACGTGCTATCGTAAGGGCATGAAAATTGCCATATTGGGAGCGGGAGCCATTGGCTGTTATTACGGAGCCCGTCTCGCTGAGGCAGGGCATGATGTATGCTTCATTATGCGTTCAGCATGCGAAGCGGTGCAGCAGCGTGGATTGAACATCTCCTCGGTGGATGGGGATATTTACTTACCGCGGGCAAGAGCAGTTCGCACACCGACGGAATGCGGCACGGTGGATCTGGTGGTGGTGACTTGGAAAACGTGCTGTAATGAGCAGTTTGCAGCCGCACTGCCGCCGCTACTGCGTGACAACACCATCGTGCTTACCCTGCAGAACGGCATGGGCAATGCCGAGCAAATCGGGCAAGTAGTGCCACCAGACCGTGTGTTTATGGGCTTGTGCTTCGTATGCTGTATGGTCAAAGCGCCGGGGGTTATTACCCATTTGGAGGGCGGAGATATTCAATTTGCGCCCTTGCAACCAACTCCGTCAGGTTTACACGAGTCGCAAATTCTAGCACAGATCTTCGCACGGGCGCGCATCAATACTTCAGCCTATATGTACACAGAGCAGATATTATGGTGTAAGCTTACGTGGAACATCCCGTTCAACGGACTGTGTCTTGCTCATGGGGGAGTCAGTGTAGTAGATCTTTTTGCGATACCGGGCGAACAAGAACGTGCCCGAGGAATTATTGATGAAGTTTGTCTGACGGCTAAGCTGCGTGGATACCCAACGCCGACGGGAATAGCGGAAAAGCAAATGTACCGTACGGCGCATATGGGACCTTTTGTACCCAGTAGCGCGGTGGATTATAACTTGGGACGTCCCGTGGAATATGAGGCTATATGGGGTGAACCGTTGAGGCGCGCGCGCGAGGTACACGCCCCGGTACCGCTTTGGGAAGAACTTTGCTGCGATATACGAACTCGCCTAGGTCTGTTGGATTGAATGCCTCACTACCCCATGATGTTCAGCATCGCTCAAGTACGCGTTCTGTTGCGCCCTATTTGTTGCGCAGCAATGTTGTCGTTGGGAGCATTGCTACTGCGACCGCTGTGCCAGCATTTGATCGCGAAGGAAACAGCCCAACACATGCGATCAGAGCAGCCTCTCCTGTTACCGGGTCGAGATGCTCTCAGCGAGCAGCTTTCCTTTTTTTTGCTTGGCGGAATGAGTAGTTTGGCCGCAGAAATTATGGTGCTTGATGCGACTAATGCGTGGGCCAAGCGTGATTGGCCACTGGCAGAGCGGCGCTGGCAAATGGTGACAACTCTCAATCCTCGACGCGTAAACTATTGGGTCAATGCCGCGCGCGATATGTCGGTCAATGCCGCGGCATACGCATTTAACAACGACGAACTGGATGAACGTGAGCGCGTCACGCTCTCCAAGTCATACTTCGAGCGAGGCGTTCAATTTTTGCAAGATGGCATAGCTCACCACCCGAACTCCGCACTGCTGCGCATAAGCTTGGGAGATACGTATGCAGACCTCAACCGTTTCCCCTCGTTCACTCGCGCGGCCCATGCATATCACGAAGCTGTCGAACACGGAGCAACCGGGCTGTACCGCCGCCAGGAATTTTATAATCTGTGCCGCATCCGTGGACGTGAACAAGACGCGTGGAAGCTCGGACGCGCGCTCTTTGAACAACCTTCACAGCGGGTGCCATCGTTGCGTTGCCTTCTCTTCGTGCTGCAGAATAAACTCAATGTAGCCCCAGAGGAGCGACTTACGCCGGAACAACTTTTCGGTAGTGTATCTAAAGCACGACGCGATCTGGTACACTTTCTGAATAATTCTTTGCGTTTCCCGGTGCATGGAATCAAGGAATTTCTGGCTGCCTTTCCTGCACAGGACGAGTAGATCGAGCTCGAGGATGAGCTTCCGTGTACACTTCCTTCATGCGTGTCTTTGTCACATGCGTGTATATCTGCGTGGTCGAAAGAGAGGCGTGACCGAGTAACTCCTGCACGGCACGCAAATCGGCCCCGGCATCCAGCATATGGGTCGCAAATGTATGGCGAAGCTTGTGTGGAGAAATGTGGAAGGGAATGTCGGAAAGGCGCAAATACTTCTCCAACATGAGCTGCACACTGCGGCCGGTGAGTCGCTTACCAAGTCGGCTGATAAACAAGGGCATCACCCCATTAATGTTAGCCATTTCTCGATATTTACGCACAGCTGTAAGGGCATAATCACCCACAGGTATGAGGCGCACCTTGCGCCCTTTGCCCACCACGCGCACACAGTTATCGCCCTCTTGTAAAGCATTTGCATTCAAACCGACAAGCTCGCTGAGACGCATCCCACATGAATAAAAAAGTTCCAGTATCGCAGCATCTCTGTACGGTAGCCAAGGAGGGCTCTTCTTGTCGGATTGCACACGAAAGGGCATGCTGAGCAGCTCCTCCATTTGTTTAATGTTGAGGTGTACAGGAAGCGGATGATGCGCCTTCGGCAAGGCAACCTCTGCTAGTGGGTTGACGGGAATTTCACCATAACGCACAAGATAATTGAAGAAAGAGCGAAGCGCCGCAAAACGCAGGCGAATAGTAGAAGGTTTCAGTTGTTGTTCCATGGCGGCGTATAGCCAGCTCCGAAAATGTTGAGGAATGCAATTTTGCCACGTGGTAAAACGATCTCCCATCCATTCACGAAACTGTGCCAACGAGCGGCGGTAAGCAGCCATGGTGAGAACAGATGCGTTGCGTTCTGCTTTCATGTAGCGGATAAACTGATCCGCTAAACAATCTTCGCTGGAGGCGGTTTGCTTTTCCATGAAAAACGCGCAGAATTAATGGCGCAGCAAATGTCGCCCTCGAATCAAATAGTGCAGCCCACTCCACACGGTGAGCAACACGCTTCCCCACATAAAGAAGGCTCGGCACCAAATTCCTCCCTCACCGATTGAGAGAAAGCGCAGTGGTTGCGGAGCGTTGCCACCGTACGCCAAGTGAAAAAGGCAAGCAATACAGAAGCCAAGTTGCAGTCCGGTTTTCCACTTACCAGTGAGGTCCGCTGCCAAAGCAACTCCTTTCAGTGCGGCAAGCTGGCGCAACCCGGTCACCAAGAATTCGCGGAAGATAATGAGAATCGTTACCCAAAATGGGCACATATCCACTGAGGTCAGATATACAAAAGCTGCACTCACAAGGATCTTATCAGCCAATGGGTCTATCAGCTTGCCCAAGTTTGTGACCAATCCATACTTACGGGCAAGGTAACCGTCAAAGAAATCACTGATAGCACCAGCCACGAATATCCAGAGTGCTATGCAGGCAGATGCAGAAAGAGGAGAGAACCACCCCCCGGCCGGTGCACGTTCAGCCGCAGAAGGGTCAAGGTTCGCGCTGCAGGCAAGTGTCACGGTAAAAATGATAACCATGACAAGCCGCATAAGTGTGATACTGTTGGGTAAGTTCATCCTCTTTCCTTATAGCTCTACCGCACTGCGAGCGCAAGCTAAATTTCGCTGCCGTTTTCACCGTTTTACGAAATTCGATGCAATCATGAGTCAGGACGCAAAAAGGGGAGTGATTTAGCTCGTCATCCATCATTATACCTTCCTTGGGAAGGGCTATTCGACTCAGGCCGGGGACGTCTCAAACATGACGAGTTTATACGCTGAGAAGACATCTACATGCGTTTCACCGGGCGTTTGGCAGAAGGAACATTATAGCGCTTCCCTGATCCATCCATGTCTCATCCGCAGTATCCTAACGATTCTCGCGGAGTGTCACTCGATCTCACGATCGTTGCAGGGTCCAGCTCACAGACCTGCAATGAACATGACCACGCCGCAGATCGCACCGTACTCTGCACGACCTCCGGCTTTTGCCGCCGTTTTCTTCGTTCCCAGCAGAAAAAATCCTCGTAACCTTCTCAGGTCGCACAGGATGCAGTTGGCGCAACCCTGCCCTGCTGAACTCAAGAATGCATGGGCATGAGTACATACAGAAACTCGTCCGCCACACGCATCACCCCCGGACTGGAAGCATCAATCAGATCAATGCTCACCTCATTTTCACCCACCGCCTTGAGCGGAGCGAGTACATAATCGGCATTGAAAGTAATGGAAAACTCGCGACCCTTGTACTCAATGGGGACCTCTTCATTGGCCTCACCCACATCCGCCGAGCCGGACTGCACCTCCATGACCCCCGGGGTGATGTGAAAGAGTACGGTGTTCTTTTTTTCAGCCGCCAGCAAGGATACGCGACGCACCGCCTCATTAAGTTCTTGGGCCGGCAAAGCTATGCGTTCATTGTAACGGCTCGGAATTACTTGTCGATAATTCGGGTAGTTGCCTGGGATGAGTTTAGTTACCAGCAGGGTATCCCCCAAATCAAACGAGACCTGGTCAGCCGACACACGCACCTGCACGCTACCGGTATCGCCAAGCAGTCGGTGCAGCTCTGGCACTGCCCGGCTCCGCAGAATCAAGCACACTTGCTGAGATTCCGGAAATTCCAGTTCGTTCTCAAAGAGAGCCAACCTGCGTCCATCTGTGGCAACCAGCGTAAGCTTACCGTCTTGGAAGCATGTGTATATCCCATTGAGTACATAACGCATGTCGTCATTGGCAATGGCAAACTCCGTATAGCGCAACCCTTTGTTGAGCATCCCTTGTGGCACTTCAAACTCGCGCGCTTCCTTGAACTCAGGCATCTGGGGAAACTCTTCTGCCGCCAGCCCATATAGCTTAAAATGGGCACGGTTACAACGAACCGTCACAGCGTTGCCCTTTAGTTCTACATTCACCTCCCCATCCTTCATCTCTCTCACAATGCTCTGCAACTTTTTCGCCGGCAAAGTAAATGCCCCGGGCTCCTCCACCGCTGCCGGTATCTTCGCCTGAATGGTCAGTTCCATCGTCGTGGTCGTCAGCTTCAGTTCTCCATCAGACGCCTCAATGAGTACATTGGAGAGTATCGGCATACTCGGGCGCGTGGACACTACGCCTACCACTTTGTTCAGTCCATCCAGCAATACTTGTTTGGCAAGTGAGAATTTCATGGTCCTCTGTAGGTTTTTACTTTCTCATTGTACCAATTCTTTTTCATCTTGGCAAGCTTTATCTCTCGCTTTTTCAAGATTTTCCACACCATTAATTATACACCCACAATATATAGTAGCATTGGCGTTATTTGATGATTAGAGCTACTTTTCATTGGGCTTCTAAACTCCAATTGCTTAAAAAGTTGTCACACGATGGCATTGAGAATGGCCTCCCCCATGGCGGAGGTGCCAACTACTTGCTCTCCCTGCGCGCCAGAGGCGAGATCGCGAGTTCGATAGCCGGCCGAAATAACGGCTCGTACGGCGTTATCGATAGCGTTGGCAGCCTGAACTTGCCCAAAAGAATGGCGCAGCATCATGCCCACAGAGAGAATTTGCGCGATTGGGTTGGCCACACCCTGCCCAGCGATATCTGGAGCAGACCCACCAGAGGGTTCATACAGCCCAAAAGTTCTACCGCTGCGTGTGCAGAGCGACGCGCTGGGCAACATGCCAAGCGAGCCACAAATCACAGCCATCTCATCCGTCAGAATATCACCAAAAGTGTTTTCCGTGACAATGACATCAAACTGCCCAGGGTTGCGTACGAGCTGCATAGCAGCGTTATCCACGTACATGTGGCTGAGCTCCACATCTGGATACTGCGCGGACAGCTCGGTCATCACATCTCGCCAAAGGATAGAAGCGTTCAGCACATTCGCTTTGTCCACACTACAGAGACGATGCTTACGCTTTTGAGCAGCACAGAACGCCAGGTGTCCTATGCGTTCTACCTCGTAACGGTGGTAAATCATGGTGTCAAGTCCCACAAGCTCTCCTCCGCGCTCTCCGTAAAACTTCGGCTTCCCAAAATACATGCCTCCCGTGAGTTCGCGCACACACAAAATATCGAAGCCTCCCGCAATCAGATTATCCTTGAGCGGCGAAGCTGCTGAAAGCTCCGGTAAACAGACCCCCGGCCGCAAATTGGCATACAGCCCGAAATGAGTCCTCAGCGGTAGCAAAGCCCCGCGCTCCGGTCGTTCCTCTGGCGGCAGACTTTCCCACTTCGGACCACCTACGGAACCAAACAAAATTGCATCTGCTGCCTCGCACGCCGCCAGCGTGTCCGCCGGTAGTGCTTTACCGCAAGCATCGATCCCCGCACCTCCCACCGGCTTCTCCACACGTTGTGTGCTGAATCCGTATTTCTGCTCCACCGCACTCAGCACACTCAATGCCTCGTGCATCACCTCTGGTCCTATGCCATCACCCGCCAGAACGGCTACTCGATACGTACTCATATGTGTGTCATGATATGATTCACACCACTATTCGTCAAGCCTCATGTCCACTTCTTGCCTCGAAAAAATGATACTGCAAAACAGTCGACTTCA
Source organism: uncultured Akkermansia sp. (assembly GCA_947589345.1). Taxonomy (GTDB): domain Bacteria; phylum Verrucomicrobiota; class Verrucomicrobiia; order Verrucomicrobiales; family Akkermansiaceae; genus Akkermansia. Next base: position 7,377 of record CANQAC010000038.1, on the reverse strand, counting down.
AAACAAACTCGCAGATGAAGAATCGCCGTTTATTTCGAATTTGCATACAGTATTGACAGGCAAGCAACATAACCAAAGATATCACTTCCCTCACGAGACGAGTTTCAACTTGACTTAACCGGCACGGAGAATTATAAGGAGGCAAACTTTGAAGTATGGACTCGTACTCGCCACTACACGACGGTTCTCTTTACCAAGCTGCGGATGAGAAACTCATTCGCCAGCAGAAAAAACACATGGAACTCCTCTGCGATTTCAACCACACTCGTCCAAATGAAACACAAAAGCGCGCGGAGCTGCTGCGCAGGATGTTAGCAGAGATTGGCGAAGGCAGTTTCATTGAGCCCCCCTTTTTCGCTAATTGGGGAGGCTGCTTTTTGCACCTTGGACACCACGTATACATCAACCATAATCTTTCCCTCGTGGACGATACGCATATTTACATCGGAGACTGCACGAAGCTTGGTCCCAATGTGATGATTTGCACAGCCGGTCACCCCATTCTCCCGGAGCTGCGCGGGGCCGCCCCTTACCAATTTAATATGCCGGTGCATATCGGATACAACTGCTGGATTGGTGCCGGAGTCCACATCCTCCCGGGCATCACTATCGGCGACCATTCGGTCATTGGTGCAGGTAGCGTCGTCACAAAGGATATCCCGGCACGCACTGTTGCCGTTGGTAATCCTTGTCGTATTCTCCGCCCAATCTCTGACCACGACAAGGAGTTCTACTTCAAAAATAAGATGATCGACTGGGATTGCATCAGCTCTACATCAACAGTTACGCCTCCATAACTAACCTCCCCCGAGCTCTCCGTTGTCCCTTGCGCAGAGTTTGTGCCGTGCAAGTGTTTCGCAAGGATTGCCCGAAAGGGCGAACGTGCGAAGAATAAATTACCCTTTCATGGGAAAGCGAAAATTAAACTCAAAGAGGGACTTCCTCTTCTATCAGACTGGGCGTTCTTTTCCGTCGCTATGATTGTCCGAACTCAGGTTGCGTGAGTCGGGCAAAATTAGAGATTGCTTTCCCAATAAGCCCATGCTACACTGGCTGCGCTACTCACAGATGACACCTTCACTTTACCAACTCGCTAAGCGGGTGCTTTTCTTATTGCCTCCAGAGGCAGTTCACGAACCGACATTGATGATGCTACGCCTAGCGGAGCGCTTGCGTATACTGCGATTACTGTGTGGCAAGCCAGTGAATGATCCGGTGGACGTGATGGGGCTTAAGTTCCCGAACAGGGTTGGTCTGGCTGCCGGCATGGATAAGCAAGGAACTTCTGTGGATGCATTCGGTGCGCTTGGCTTCGGCTTTGTGGAAGTTGGTACCCTAACCCCGCGTCCTCAACGAGGCAATCCCTCCCCGCGCCTTTTCCGCTGTGTCCCCCAGCGAGCTATCATCAACCATATGGGCATTAATAACCCCGGCATAGATCGCGGCGTGGAAAACTTGTCCGCCAAACGTCGCTTCAAAGGTATTTTAGGCGTGAATATCAGCAAAAACAAGGTGACGCCGAATGATGAAGCTCGCATCGACTATCTGGCATGCCTGCGAGCTGTGTGGGATGTGGCAGATTACGTGGCTATTAACTTTTCCTGCCCCAATGTCCCAAATCTCTGTGAACTAGCTAAAGCTGAAACTGCAGCAGACCTGCTCGCAGCGCTCAAGAGTGAACAGTCGAACCTACATCAGGAAACGGGTAGATATGTCCCTATCGTCATGAAGGTTTCCCCCGACATGAGCGAGCAGCAAATTCATGAGCTGGCACACGTGTTCCTAGATTGCCAGTTGGATGGCCTTATCTGCACAAACACTACCACCTCGCGCCTCGGGGTGGAGAATCATCCTGCAGCACAACAGAAAGGGGGCCTTTCCGGCGCCCCACTCTTCAACCGGTCCAACGAGACGTTGGAGGCCTTTGCGCAAGAACTTCGAGGCTCCATTCCCATCATCGGTGTGGGCGGCATTATGTCGCCGGAGGATGCCCTAGCTAAAATACGGGCGGGAGCGTCGCTCGTGCAGCTTTACTCCGGCTTCGTGTACGAAGGACCGTCGCTTATTCGCTCTTGCTCGAACGCCTTAAAAAAACATTTTGCCGAGCTAAAGTGAAGCCGGGCGCTTGTCCTGCGATGGGGATTCTGATTCGTTACAATCGTGAATCTCAAGCAGGTAATCGCCACTTTCCGGCGATTTTATCGGAGTCTGTCTTGACGTGAATAGGCAAAGATGTTAGCATGCTTGCGTGAAACGTCTTGTCTGCATATTGTTTTTCGGAGCTGCGGTTATTGGCGGTGTCGCGCCTGTGTTTGCTCAGCCTGACGATGAAACGCCAAAATCCGCAAAAGAATCTGCGACAAATAGCGATGCCTCAAAACCTAAGAAAAAAAGTGAAGGGCAAGCTCAATGCCGTGATGGAGGCTCTCTCTGAGATGGATTGTTTCGGCGGCGAACCGAACACCAAGGCAAAATTCTACATCTACCTGCAATCTGCGAGCTGGTGTCCTCCTTGCCGCAAAGAAATGCCGAAGATTGTCGAGATGTGCCCTGAGATGAAGAAGGCAAAGGTAGAGATTATTCTCATAGGCTGGGACAGGAGTAAGGAAGCTGCGCAGAAGTATCTCGAGAGTTTCAAGGCTCCTTTTCCCGGTGTGATGATGAACGAAGGCAAGAACCTCCCGGGTTTTGTCCGCTCTCAAGGAATCCCCCATGCTACCTTCTCAACGACAAGGGACAGCTCATCGCTGAGGCCTTCGCCAGTACCGGCATTATCGAGCGATGGAAAGAGGTCATTAAACAAAAGCCTCAAAAGAAGCATAAGAAAGCAAAAGACGAGTCAAGCGACGAAGGAAACCCGTCTGAGTAAAGCCTCCCCCTGAGGGGGCGCATCGTTTCGAACAAAGTTCAGAGGTGAAGTCAACTTGCTATTTTACGAGAGCAATCGCATTTTGCGAGAGATTGTCACGGAAATAAAGACTTGCATTTGCCAGACGAGTGGAATAAACTCGCGCGCAATATGGCAGACCGCAAAAGACCGTATCCTTTCGATGAGTTTGAGCCGGCGTGGCAGAAGCGCTGGGACGAGGAGAAGACTTTCCACGTGAGCAATCCCGGAGAGCCCGGGTTTGATGCCTCCAAGCCCAAGCGCTATATTTTGGACATGTTCCCATACCCCAGCGGGGCAGGATTGCACGTGGGACACCCGGAGGGCTACACCGCCACCGACATCGTAAGCCGCTTTCTGCGCCGCAATGGATACAATGTACTCCACCCCATGGGTTGGGACTCTTTTGGACTACCTGCCGAACAGTACGCCATCAAGACCGGTCAGCATCCCTCCATCACCACGGCGTCCAACATCGACACCTTTCGCCGTCAGCTCAAAATGCTTGGCTTCTCCTACGACTGGGATCGCGAAATTGCCACCACCGACCCCAAGTACGTGCGCTGGACACAATGGATTTTCCTGCGCCTCTACAATTCATATTACAATACCGATCTCAAAAAATCTCGTCCCATTTCCGAACTGGAAGACAAAGGATGGACTCATGAACAGATCGACTCTGTGCGCCTCGCCTACGTAGCAGAAGGCATGGTCAACTGGTCGCCTGACATGGGCACCGTACTGGCCAACGAAGAAGCCGAGGAATGGAGGAGCAAAGGCTTCACAATTGAGCGACGCAAGCTGCGCCAGTGGATGTTGCGCATCACCGCTTACGCCGAGCGCCTCATCGATGAACTGGAACCTCTGGACTGGCCGGAAAGCATCAAGATTCTCCAGCGTAATTGGATTGGCAAATCTACCGGCGCGGAGGTCGTCTTCGCCTGTGGAGAGCACAAGATTACTGTTTACACGACTCGACCAGACACCCTTTTCGGTGCCACTTACATGGTGCTTTCCCCTGAGCACGAACTTGTGGGACAAATCACCTCCTCGGAGCAGAGCGAAGCCGTACAGGCCTACCAAAAAGCCTGCGCGGAAAAAAGTGACTTGGAGCGGACGGATCTATCCAAGGAAAAAACCGGCGTTTTCACTGGCGCTTACGCTGTGAATCCTGTAAATGGTAAACAAATTCCCATCTGGATAGCGGACTATGTCCTTACAGGTTACGGTACGGGTGCCATCATGGCCGTACCTGCACATGATGAACGTGACTTTGAGTTTGCTACCAAGTTCTCTCTGCCCATTGTTCAAGTGGTCCAACCAGATGACCCCTCCATCTCCTGGCAGGACTTCTGTGGCTACAATGGTACGATGGTCAACTCTGAATACCTGAATGGGCTGCCCGTGCCGCAAGCTAAAGCTACCATGATTCAAAAACTTGAAGAGATGGGCTGCGGCCACGGCAAGGTTAATTACAAGCTGCGCGATTGGCTCTTCAGTCGCCAGCGCTACTGGGGCGAACCCTTCCCCATCCTCTGGGACAAAGAAACTGGTTTTCATCACCCGTTGCCAGAGAGCGAGCTCCCACTGCTCCAGCCGGAGATGGAGGATTTCAAGCCCAGCGGCGATCCGCGCGGTCCGCTGGTGAAGGCTACGCAGTGGATTCATTACTCTGATCGCTATACTCGCGAAACCAACACCATGCCCCAGTGGGCAGGCTCCTGCTGGTACTACCTGCGATATCTTGATCCACATAATGACCACCAGTTTGTGTCCCCCGAGGTGGAAAAATACTGGATGGGTTCCACTGGTAATCCAGGTGGTGTAGATCTCTATGTCGGCGGCACGGAGCATGCGGTTCTTCACCTGCTTTATGCTCGTTTCTGGCACAAGGTCCTTTTTGACTACGGATTAGTCTCTACAAACGAGCCATTTAATAAGCTGGTCAACCAAGGACTTATCTTGGGTGAAGACGGACAAAAAATGAGCAAGAGTCGGGGTAATGTGGTGAACCCTGATGATATTGTTCGCGAATATGGAGCAGACGCTATACGAATGTACGAAATGTTCATGGGACCGCTCAAAGAGGTAAAACCTTGGGCAACTAAAGGAGTCGAAGGTATATCTCGCTTCCTGGCCCGTGTCTGGCGTATCGCTATGACTGAAGATCAAGCTGGTAACTGGGTTGCAACTAATAAAGTTGTGCCCAGCGATCTCGGTCTTTCTCCTGTGCGTCGAGAACTGCATCGCACCATCAAAAAAGTAACGGAAGATATTCATACTATGAGCTTTAATACAGCCATCTCAAAAATGATGGAGTGTACTAATGCCATGACTAGTGCGGAAAGGGTGAGCTTGCAGGACTACATAGGTCTGTTGCACGTGCTTAATCCTTTCGCTCCACATATTACAGAAGAGCTAAATCGTCGACTCTGCGAGCTATTCCCCTCTTTACCCAAAGAGCAACTGGCATTACAACCTTGGCCGACCTTTGATCCAAACCTCCTCGTCGAACTTACTAAGGAAATCCCTGTGCAAGTCAATGGCAAGCTGCGCGACAAACTTCAATTGCCCAACGATGCAACCAGAGAGGAAATGGAAATTGCTGCTCTCGCGTCCCCACGTGTCCAAGAGTTTATCGCTGAAAAATCTGTTCGTAAGGTTATTGTAGTGCCTGGCCGCCTCGTGAACGTTGTGGTATCCTGACCGCATGTATTCCACTGTCTACTATTCCCCGAAGGGACGTATGACCCTTGTAGCATCTGATTCCGCCTTGCTCGGGGCTTGGTTTGACGAGCAAAAACACTGCGGTGGTAATTTGCTGTCTGCTATCACACATCAAACTGAAACTCCTTTGTTACTCGCTGCACGTGTCTGGTTGGATGAGTACTTTGCTGGACACCACCCGGACGCCATGCCCCCACTTGCGCCTGTGGGCACCCTCTTCCGCCTCGCAGTGTGGAATTGTCTTAGTCAAATCCCTTACGGAACTACCACAACGTACGGAGCGCTCTCCAAACTGCTGAACTCTCAAGGCATCACAGCATGCCCTCAAGCTGTGGGATCTGCAATCGCACACAATCCTATCGTCATTTTCATTCCCTGCCACCGCGTGATTGGCGCCAATGGCACACTTACCGGATACGCCGCTGGCCTGCCAATTAAAACCTATCTCCTTGAACTTGAAGGATTGTGTAGCCATTCTGCCTCCTGACTTTCCTCTCGGAGCAGAACACTTGCTCCTGCATAGAGAATACGGGAAAGACGTCAGGCGTAATTTTAATCTTTTTATCAATAAATAATTAAGAAGACTAAAAATAGTCAGGAAAGTCCAAATGCCCAGCGAAGGTATTTGAGAGATTCTCCCCACACTTTTGAGTTAGTGCTACCCAATACCACAACAATGGCTGAACGGCCGCCAACCGAACCGCATGAAATAAGGCACTTGCCAGCTGCGTTGGTGTACCCAGTTTTCATGCCTTGAACCCAAGAATATTGTTTAAGTAATTTGTTGGTGGATTTGATAGTCCTCAGCGTGCCGTCTGCCATGCGAAACTTGTATTCGGGAATATTTACACAACGGCGAATATTGGGATTATTATATGCATAGCATGCCGCAAGTGCCATATCATGGGCAGTAGAATATTGCTGCGCGGGCAGGCCATTAGGGTTAGCAAAATGAGTATCGTACATGTGCATACGTCGAGCGCGTGCATTCATGCGTCTCACAAACGCATCTACACTTCCAGCCGTATCGCGGGCAAGGGTGAGAGCCACATCGTTATAACTACCTGTGAGCATGACGCGCAACAAGTCCCCTCGTCGGTAACTCGTACCGGGTTTAAGATTAAGTTTAATCGGAGGAACTTCCTCATCTTGTTGATTTATTGTCACTGCTTTACCAAGATTACCAGCGTCGAGCACACAAAGAGCAGTGACAATTTTTTGCGTACTGGCTACTTGCCGTCGCGCGTGAGCGTTATGCTGGTACAATATATGGCCCGTTCGGGGATCTATCACGCAAACAGCAGCACAATTAGGTGTGGGAGCCGGAGTGGCGGGCTGAACAAGAGGTTTGGCGTGCAGGAGACCTGTTCCTTTTGTCCTTACAGCTGTCCTATTTGGTTGAACAATACGCTGACTTTGCGCTTGTCGGGAGGGACGATTTCCATATGCATATTCCATGCCTGACTGCGTCTGGCAAGCACTCACCAGGGCAACTGCCGAACACACAATTACCTTAAAGCCTTTGCACATGGGTGGAAGCATACTCTTGAGGTCGCTCCTTGTCAAGCCTCCTCTCAGGAAGCATTTCCCAACGCACCTCTCATCGTTTGAAATGATAAAATAAAACGCCACGCAATGGAACGCGATTGATTTCCTATCCTGACCTTTCAAAAAAACGACTGAAAAACGCAGAGGCACAGAGGAGAGGAGGAGGGGATAGTAGAGGGGCAAAAAAGAGGGATTTGGTTCAAAAATTGAGGGAG
>CANQAC010000037.1 GCA_947589345.1 uncultured Akkermansia sp. | reverse complement strand
GGGAGAGAGAGCCAGGAGAGGGAGAAGAGAGGGAAAGGGAGAGGAGAATCAAAGCGGACAAAACAAAAAGTTAAAAAAAGATACAAACGGCGCAGCCTTCAGGCTGCGCCGTTTTTTTTTGAAAAAATCGGAGGAAGGGTGGGTGGGTGGATGAACTACGGCAGGATGTCAACCTGAGTGCCGTGAGGAAGATCGCGAAAGAGGGTAGAACACGCCTCGCGAGTGAGGCGGATGCAGCCGTGTGAGGCGGGGACGCGGAAGACATCCCCGATGTGCAGGCCGATGCCGTCATTCGTGAGACGCATGAAGAGCGGCATGGGGCAGTGGTAAAGATTGGAGCGGTGGTGCGGATCTTTCTCGGAGATGCGGAAGGAACCGGTGGGAGTGGGGTGCGACGGGGTGCCGGTGCAAACGGGGAAATCCATGGCTAGTTGACCATCCACAAAGCACTGCCCCCGTTGGTTTGTCAACTCAATGACGATGCTGCGATGCCCGCTGCGCTCCAGGAGCTGCGCATCCCGCCAGGTGCGAAGCGAAGTGCGGTATTGGTTGCTGCCGCGGAATTGAGCGTAATCCTCCGGGATGCTTTCTTCCCCCGGGGGCAGTTCGCCATTGCGCGCCGCCTTGCGGCAGCGGATGACCTGAGGTTGCACGACCACCGGTGCAGGAGGCGGCAGCTGCGCTTCATCGTCCGGGGCATCCTCCTCCCACGCACACGAGGCGGGCAGCAGCGCACCCAGCGCGGCGCGCAATAAAGCGCGCCGGACGAGTCGGAGCGCTCCTGCGCGCCGCAGGTGCGGGTGGTGGGGATGATTATTCCACATGGTCAGGCGCCTTGTGGGCCATCTCGCTCACGCGCTGCTCGGTATCGTGCTTGAACCTGTCCCAGGCATCCCGGGCTTTTCTTTTCGCTTCGCGACCTTTTTCCATGGCTCTCTCACGCCATTCGCGAGCTTTCGGGCAGCAGCAGCATACGGCACACAGGGCGGCGCATGACGCCATGCCGGTAATAAACCAAATGAGATTATTTTTCATGATGATGTGTTCCTTTCCTTGTTGGTGTGAGCCTCCCATCTTGCCCCCAACATACCGCGTTAGCAAGAAAAAGAATTAACAGCCATTCCCCGCTGCCTCAACAGGCGCTTGTTTAGGACAATTTACACTGCAATTTACACTGCAATGATCAGGATGATTTTACCGGTTAATCATGGCTTGTCAATCAACGAAAAAATAGAACAAGATGCTGATATCTTATTGATATCAAAAGAATAGAAACGATTTGCTCAAAAGCAATCGTTCTAAACTTTTTTATTTACACTGCAATTTACACTGCAATTTACACTGCAATTTACACTGCAAGAAGCGGGGGAGCAAACTATGAGGCTCTCAGCGTTTTTCCCCGACAATCCATCCGCCATTTTTGTCCGATCCGGAGCGGATCAAAAGACCGTCCCTCCTCAAATTTCTGAGATTATAGTCGACACTTCTCAGACTCAGACCCAGCTTTTCCGCCATTTGCGTGCGGGAGATGGTGGGGTTTTCGCGGATGAGAACGATGATGGCATCTCGTGTGGGAAGCTTGGAGGGGGACTGCTATTGTTTTCCTTGACTTTCGGCGGCGCGGGGTGTATCTTGGTGGCGCTCCTTTCCGGGAGCAAGTTACTTCTCATACAGCACATGGAAACGCACAAGATTGAACGCGCCCTGTTGTCGGTATCGGATAAGACAGGACTGGATGCATTCGCGAAGGGACTCGTTGATATGGGCGTGCAGCTCATCTCCACAGGGGGGACTTGCAAATACTTGCGGGAACTTGGTTTGCCCGTCACGGAAATTTCGGATTACACCGGCGCTCCGGAGTTGTTTGACGGCCGCGTCAAAACCCTGCACCCCAAGGTGCACGGAGGCCTTCTCCAGCGCCGCGACTTGCCCGAACACCGGAAGCAAGCGGAGGAACACGATATCCCGACCATTGATCTGGTGTGCGTGAATCTTTACCCCTTTGAGCAGACGATCGCCAAGGCGGGCGTCACGCTGTCGGAAGCCATTGAAAAGATCGACATCGGCGGGCCTTCCATGCTGCGTTCGGCCGCCAAGAATTACGCTTTTGTGACGGTGGTGACGGATCCGGCCGACTACTCCACCGTGCTGGAGGAGATGAGCGCGCATGGGGCGAGCACCACGCTCAAGCTCCGCGAGAAGCTCGCCATCAAGGTTTTCATGCGCACCTCTGCGTACGATACGGCTATCTCCAACTACCTGGGTCACCAGGCAGAGGGCAGCACCAAGACCAATTTCTCGCTTTCCCTTCCCTTTGCTCAGACTTTGCGCTACGGCGACAATCCCCACCAGCCCAGCGTTCTGTACGGCAGTTTCGATAAGATTTTCCGCCAGCTGCAGGGTAAGGAACTCTCCTACACCAACGTGCTGGATCTGGATGCTGCCGCCTCCCTCATTTCCAATTTCCGACGGCCCACGGTGGGCATTCTAAAGCACACGAATCCTTGTGGCGTGGGGCAGGATGATGACGACTTGGTGGAGGCGTGGAAGCGCGCCTACCAAACCGATACGCAGGCGCCTTTCGGCGGGGTGATTGTGATGAACCGCCCGATGACGGAGGCGCTGGCGCGCATCGTTGCGGCCATTTTCACGGATGTCATCATCGCCCCGGACTATGAGCCGGAAGCTCGCGTTCTGCTGCAAAAGAAAAAGAATTGCCGCATTATGCGTCTTGATGCGGATGCCTGGCGCGAGTACGCCAAAACGCCCGTGGTTCGCTCCGCTCCCGGCGGCGTCATGACGATGAAGCGCGACGACGAGGCTCTCGGGCTGGACGGTCTGGAGGGCAAAGTTGTCACCAAGCGCGTGCCTACGGCGGACGAGATGCAAGCGATGCGTTTTGCATGGCGCGTCTGCAAGCAGGTGCATTCCAACGCCATCGTCTTTACCGATAAGAATGGCACCTTGGGCATCGGCGCCGGACAGATGAGCCGCGTCGATTCCGCGAAGATTGCTGTGTGGAAGGCTGGTCAGGCCGGACTCTCGCTCAAAGGCAGCGTCATTGCGTCCGATGGGCTCTTCCCTTTTGCCGACGGCCTGCAAGCGGCTATTGATGCCGGTGCGACTGCGTGCATTCAGCCCGGCGGATCAATCCGGGACCAGGAGGTGATTGATGCGGCAGATGCGGCCGGCATCGCCATGGTCTTTACCGGCGCCCGTCATTTCTTGCACTAAATCATGCTGCTGGGTGTCAACATCGACCACGTGGCCACGCTTCGCCAGGCGCGTTATGCCGGGGAGCTTTCCGCTGCTGTGCCGGAGCCCGATGTGCTGGATGCCGCGAGAGCGGCCATGCGCGGCGGAGCGGATTCCATCACGCTGCACGTGCGCGAGGATCGCCGCCACATGCAGGAGGAGGATGCCCTCAGCGTGCGCCGCGAAATTCCTCTGCCGTTGAATCTGGAGATGGGCGCTACCGGCGTCATGCTGCAAGTTGCCCACCGGGTGCGGCCCGACTACGTTTGCCTGGTGCCGGAGCGTCGTCAGGAGGTGACCACGGAGGGCGGGTTGGATGTGGCCGCCCGCCGATCCGAGCTTCAGGAACTCGTTGCGGCTCTCGCCGCTCAAGGGGCACGGGTGAGCATGTTCATTGATCCCGACGACGTCCAGGTGGAGGCTTCTGCCGCCATTGGCGCGCCCATGGTGGAGCTGCACACCGGACGCTTCGCCAACACTGCCGGTTCCGACCACGAACAGGAACTCGCGCGCCTCATAGCTGCCGCTTCTCTCGCGCATTCCCTCGGTTTGGAGGTTCACGCGGGTCACGGCATTCGACTTTTCCACATGCCGGAAATTGCTCGCATCCCCCACCTCACGGAACTCAACATTGGTCACACTCTTATTTCCCGCGCTATCTTTGTCGGTTTGTCTCAAGCCGTGCGTGAAATGAAGGATGCTGTGCAGAGCCTTTGAGCGCACAGCCGGTACACCGGAGCTTCGCGAAATGGCACCATACTTTCCGCTGCCGGGTCAATGCGTTTCCTCCGTTCGGAGGTGACCCCACCTCTTTTTTCCCACTTTTTTCGACTCGGATAGAGAATTGCATGCAAATTTTTAAAAAAAAGGCTTGATTGGCGGCGGTGTGACTCGTATAATGCCCCCGCACTTCGGTTGGCTTCGTCGTAAGTCACAGCGTGAAGATGCGCGGATGTAGCTCAGTGGTAGAGCGCAACCTTGCCAAGGTTGATGTCGTGGGTTCGAGTCCCATCATCCGCTCTTTGTTGAAAGTGTTTAGTAAATGTAAGTGGTTTGTTTTGCTTGATTTTTGAGGGGTGGGGTTATTTACTAAATGAAGTGCGAGGCACAAGTGTAGCACAAGTGAGCAGCACAAGAAATGTTTAGTGAATATGAATAAGGGTAGTGAAGTCAAGAATGTGATTGTTTGTCGGGAGAGGTTGTCTCCTTTTTGGATTGGGCAGTGGACGGATGGGCGAGGGAGGAGGAAGAGGAGGAGTACGAAGGTGCCGGTGAGGGGTGGTGTGTTTAAAGGGGAAAGGTTGACGGCTGGGCAGGCGGAGAGGAGGGCGTTGCTTGTGACGTGGGAGATGGCGCGGGAGGTGGAGGAGGAGTATAGCGGGCAAGATAACCGGAGTGTGAGAGAGGTGTGCGATTTGATGTTGGGAGGGAAGTTGGGGAGGGTGACGATGGCGACGTATGAGAATGCGCGTACGGCTTTTCGGCAGTTTTGCGAGTTTTTAGGGAGGAGGGCGGATGAGCCAATTCGGCTGGTGACGCGGGCTGATATACGTGCGTTTGTGGATGCCCGGCGTGCGGTTGTGCGGCGGGAGACTGTGCATAAGGCTTTGTCGGTGATAAGGGCGGCGTTTGCGTGGGTTGTGGATACGGGTATTATGCCCGCTAATCCGTGCGACAGGGTGACGATTCCCGCCGATACGCGGGATGAGAAGGTGGTGCATGAGGCGTTTACGGAGGCGGAGGTGACGTTGCTGATGGAGAAGTTGCCTGAGGAGTGGGGGAGTGCGGTGAGGTGCTGCATTGGTACGTACGGGCAGAGGATGGGGGATATTTTGTCTCTGCGTTGGGAGGCGTTTGATTGGGAGGCGCGGGTGGTGCGGATGGTGACGGGGAAGACGGGGAGGGCGTTGGCGCAGCCGATGCAGGGGTGGTTTTATGCGTGGGCGCGGGCACGGTATGAGGAGGCGCAGGAGAGGGGCGGGGATGGTGCGGTGTGGGTGCATCCGCGGCTGAGGTACCACAGTAATCCGAGTGCGGAGTTTACGCAGTTGGTGAGGCTGCACGGTATCGGGCTGGTGGGGGAGAATGCGGGAGGAAGGAGGAGGGTTTGGCACAGTAAGACTTTCCATAGCTTACGGGCGACGGTGGCGACGATGTTGCAGGCTAGCGGTGTATCGCAGGGGATGGCGATGGAGTTGGTGGGGCATGAGAGCGCTGCTGTGCATGCGGCGTATATTCGCCCGACTGGGGAGCAGTTGCGCGATGCAGCGGGGAGGCTGCCTGAGTTTTGAGGCGAAAAAAAGGACGCGGGGAGGTTAGTCCCCGCGCCCACACGAATCTACAACCGGCAAGATTATAGTGAGTCCACCAAGCGACGGATTTCAGCGGCTCGGCTGATTTGCAGTTTTTTGCATTCTGCGTCCAGTTTTTCAAGCTGCTCTTGCGAGAGGTATGCCTGGACTTTGAAGGTGGGCTGCACCGGTTTTTCTTTAGGTTTGTTGTCTTCGTGCAGGTGTATGTAGTAACCGGTTGCAGAGAGGAAGAGGGCGAGGGCGAGGTATTTTTCGCCGCCTTCGCGGTATTTTTCGGCGTCAATGGGCATGCCGGGGCGCAGGCCGGTTTCGGTTTCTTTGCCGTAGGGCGTCTCTCCCGCTTCTGCATGCTCCACGCTGACGTAATAGAGGCCGTCTTTTTCGATGAGGAGCATGAATTGCAGGTCTTTTTCCGTCATGCCGAAGGAGAAGATGCGAGCCATGAGAGGGGAACCTTTGTCGTGGTGGTAGAGCCAGCCGTCCACTATTTCCAGCATGTGCTTTGCTTTTAGCTCATACCACTCCATGTTGATTGGGGCGGTTGGGGAGCCTTCGAGGTGTCTTTGAGGTGTTTTCATGCTTGTGTCGTCAGTTTGACTCCGTCAGGATACATGTGGATTCAAACAGAGTCAATCTTTTTTTATTTTTTTTCTTGACGGTGGGGGGGAGGGGTGTGTAGAATGGGTTTGTCCGCAAGGATAGACAAAAAAAGATTTTGTTTTGAATCCATCTGACAAAACTTTTTTAGTTTTGAAGCCTCCCACTGGAGGATGAAAGAGTCGAGCTGAACACTCGGCTCTTTTTATTTTTGGGAAAAAGAAAACCGCCGCCTGCGGCGAGCGTAGGACGGCGGTTGGATTATGACAACGCGAGGGAAAACTAGGCGGCTTTTGGCTTGTAGCCTTCGTCGCAGAGCATGGTGATGCAGGACTCTTCGCGCTTGCGGCCTGAGCCCATGGCGAAGGTGCATCCGAGGTACACGGTCTTGACGCGGTCCTGAGGCTGGCGGATGTGGAACTCCGCATCGTCCCAGAGTCCGAAGACGAGGTCCTGCACGCACCAGGTCGGGCAGGCACGCACCCACTTCGGGGCACCTTCGTCGCCGATGTTGACGAGAGGCAGGGTGTCGGTGACAAGGAACTTGATGCCGAAGAGCGAGTCCATGAGGCCGGTCTTGAGCACCTGGTTGCCGAAGAGCAGGTTCTGGAACTTCTCGTTGCGCAGAATCTCCGCTGCCTGGCGGTGCGTGATGGCATGCACGATGGTGCCGCGTTTGTTCGCATAGCGGGCTTGCAGCATTTCGTACACAAGGATGAACTTGTCCACGGTCCAGCCGGAAGTCTCCGCTGTGCCGTCCGGCGCATAGTTGACGGGCACGACGTTGCTGCGCTTCATGTCGAGTGCAACGGACTCGTCGTATTCGTCCCACTTGGTCACGAGGCCCGTGCCGTCCACGAAGGGCTGCATGGGCAACTCAATGCGGGCGTCGCCGGTCTTGCCAGCGTAGGCATCGCCGAAGTAGCCGGAGGACGTTCCCATCTTCATGGGATCGCCGTCGGTCGCATCTTCGGAATAGGTGTTGTACTTGCGGACGATGACTTCGCCTTCGGTCGGGGAGCCTTTCTTGGTGTCCACGATTGTGCCCATGAGGTTGAAGTCCTTGGCGCGTTCGAGAGCCGGGCGCAGTTCGTTCACCACGTTGGTCGTGGTCAGCGGAAAGTTGCGCATGAAGTTGGTCTTCTCGGGCAGGAACTTGTGCCAGCGTTCATACATGAGCGGTTTGATGCCGCGCACGTTGTAGGTCATTTCCTCCGCCTGAATCACTTCGTCGAAGTCGGTACGTCCGACAAGCTCGGTGTTGGAGCCGAAGGTGAGTTTATGGTAATCCCCGGTGCAGTCCGAAAGGATGGTTGCGTAGCCTGCGAGGTCGCTCACTTCTTTTTGGAGCATGCGGTTGAGCATGTCGGTGCGCGACGCCTCAAACAGGATAGATGTTGGTTGGTCAATAGTGAATGCACTCATAGCATCGCCACTATCGCACGAAGACAGACAGGAGTAAGACTCCAACCGCGTAACGTTACACCGTTGGAGGGGGCGAGAAAGAGGAGTTGAGGCGTCGTACGAGGCGAGCCCATTTGGCTAAATCGTGCTTCTGCGGCTCCCGCTTTCCTTGCTTAAAACCGCGCGTCCAGATCACATGGCGATACCCCCTTTTCACGAGCCTCTCGCCTATCTTCGCCAGTTCTCTCACGTCCCCTCCGCAAAAAAGAATAAGCACGCAGTGCGCGTGGTCACCGTCAATCGGGTCCTGCGGCAGCCAAATGCACACCACGTCGCGTCGCAGTATCGCTTCCCCTCCGCTCCGTATCGCCGCGCTCGCGTGCATCTCAGGCAGCCACTCCTCGCGTGAATCCATCGCCGCCAACGCTTGTTCCAGTGCGTCATTCATAGGAGTTGAGCGTTTAGCCTTGAAGCGCAAGAATCGTGCAACTGTCGTTCCCGTGGAACCTCAGGCCAACGGCATTCTCGTAACGCCACGTATTCTCCGGCGTCAGCTCGTTCCAGCCTTCCGGCAAGTACAGCTCCTCGCGAGTAATTTTGGTGTAGTCCGTCCCGTACACCGCTATTTCCAGCCCCTCTTTCAAAATATCCTCGCCGAAGTTCACCATCACCGGCCGCTTCGGCTTCTTGCCCACCTGCGTCTCCAGCGCGTTCTCCAGAGCATTCGTGTACAGCTCGCTGTAAAAGTCTCTATTCCCTTTGTCCACATACTCGCTGTCCTCGTCGATGACTTCAATGCTCACCCCTTCATCGCGCGTCACAACCAGGAAAAGCCGGTCATTGCGCGTCCCGTCCGGCATCGCGCACACACTCGTCACCGCCCCCTCCGTCGTCCACCTGTGCCATGCCGCCACCTCGTGCGCCTCATTGTACGTGCAGAGAGCAACCTGCCCGTCCGCCAGCGCGTACACCGCCACCTTGTCGGGCTTTTTCATGAGCGTTGCTTGCACGGCCCCTCCGTGGTCCCGCAGCACATGCGGCGCCATCACCGTCAAATCCTTGCTTCGCAGCCCGTCAATGTCGAACGAATAACCGCACTCGTACACACGCCCGCTCCCTCTCTCCACGAAGAGCGTCTTCGTCTCAACCTGCAGAGCAACCTCCCCGTTCATCGAGCCAAACTGCGAGTGCTTGGAAATCGGACTGCTGGAGGGCGTGAGAGCCGCGTCGCTTCGCCCTATCGACCACTCGGCTTCCGCTGTCCCGCACACCAGCTGGTTCCTCATCGCGTACAGCCAGCATATCGGGTTCTGCGAGCTGCTGTACATCGTCTTCACAATCGCGCTGTCGTCGCTATCGCCCGTTGCAAAATTGTTGATGTCGTCCGTGCGGCTCATCCACACCGTCTGCGGTTGCTCGGCCGTTCCGGCAAAGCACAGCCTCTGCTGGCACTCCGTCACCACCGACGGATAGCCGTATCGCAAGCTCCACGCTTTCCAACTCCAGTTCTCCACCGTCCGCAAGCCCTGCCAGTCAACCTTCACCTTGTTCACGTATTCGTAGGTCGTGTTGCCTTGCCCGTCATCCAGTTGCTTCACGCGCAGCCGCATGTCATGCCGGTAGCCCGGCACAATGAGCCTGTTCCCGCAGCTCTCCGGGGGAAAGCCGGCCTTCAAATCGTTGTTGCGATAGCGACTCCGCGTGATAAACAAGCGCAGGTAGCATTCCTCGTCGCTCTCGTCCCCCGTCAACTGCTCATTGCTCCCTTCACCCAGCCGTGAAAACGAAATCCCGCACGTTTCCCATTCCCCCGTCAACGCTGAGGTCTCGTAGTTCTTCCGCACCTCGTAGCTACCGTACCACAGCCCGCTGCAATAAAAGTTCCACGGCCCCCGGCATGGCAGCGCATTCCCCACCGCAATGCCGCGCACGAAGTGCCCGGGGTAATCCGCGTAGCTGTTCGCCCCCTCCACGATATTCAGCGCACTGAAATCCTTCACGCACGTGTAGTACTCCCAGAAGCCGGACTTGAGTGCGAACTTGTCATCCTCCTCAATTTTCTTGCCTCCGTTCACGTCATGCACACTCGTCACCACCTGCGCCGACGCGTAGCCCGTTATATTGTGAGCCTCCGAAAAATTGTCGGGGTAGTCCTCCGGGTCATCGAGTCCTTCCTTGTACAAATCCTCCGGCCACTCCTGCACGCAAATCCAGTAGCTGAGAGCCGTCTCACCCAGCACCGCTATTTTATCGCCCGCTTTGCAGCTCACCAGCCCGTTCACCACCTTCACATTTTTCAAAATGTCGTTCATGCTCGCTTTAGCTTCTTTCTGCTCCGTCCAAAAGCTCGCTCTCAACTCGTCCCCCTCCATAGCCTCCTTCTCCTCCTCGCTCTCCCCCGTCCCGAAGTCAACGTAGCAAGCAGTCTTTGTCTTCGTCACGGTGATGGCATTGTCGCGCTTCTCGTTCTCGTGCCGCCACGCAGGCTGACGCACCTCAAATTCCTTAAAGCTCCACGTCATCTCTCCGCTCACTTCCAGCGCCATCGGCGGCGACCAGGGCGAACACAGCAGCATGAGAGCATTCAGCTGGTAATACCTCACCTCCGCAGGGTTCAGCTCGCTGTCAAACACCGCCAGCTCCTCCCCTTCCATGCCCAACACCCTCACATACCCCGGCTCCACGACAACCAAAAACCTGTTCCCGTCCCCACTGTACGAATAGATAAACGGGAGCAGCCGCGCACCCTCCGCGCAGTCCGCAAACTCCCTCATTCCACGCCGCCGTCTCACCCCGCCCATCTGGCTCAACTCCCAATTCTCAAGCACCCGGCACCCGCGCATGTACGCGTCCAAGTCCGCCCGCTGCCCAAGCTCCGGACTCAACTCACCCCCATTGAAACAGGTACGTGTTTGCATATTATCTCCTTTCCAAATTCCGCGCGCCGGAGGCGCGCCTAAAATCGTAAATCGTAAATCGTAAATCGTAAATAGCTCAAACTTGTTTAACCACGACCCCCAGCACCTCCACGTCCCACTCCTTCGTGAACTTCGGGTAAATCGGCTGGAAGTTATCGTTGTAGCTGCCCTGGTACCAATCCACGTAAATCTCATACTGCGTGTCCCCTTTTTTCCACGAGTTGTTCCATTTCTCCGTTGTCCCACTGCTGACAGGGTCTTTTTTAGCGTACACGATATCGCGCGTTTTTACGCCGCGTCCATGCCCGTTTCGTTGTCCCCAGCCCTTCACATAAATCTGGCCGGAACTCTTTCCTGTTACCTCAAACTTTAAGCCCGCGCAGCCTTTCTTTTGCCCTTTGTACCACCACAACTCAAACTTCGTGTCTTGCAAGAGCGGCAAGTTGTAGGTTTTGCGAGCCTCCCCGTCCCCGTCGCGGTGAAAAACTGCGTCCCTCCGCTCCGGCACTGTCGCCTTGAGTTTTATCTTCGCCCCCTTCGATAGCGCGGTGATGGCCGGCAACTGAGCCGCCTTCAAAAATTGGATAAAACCGGTCTCCGCGTTCATGGTAAAATCCTTGCCCTCCGTGTACGTCTTCCCGCCGATAATCATGCTGAACAAATTGCTGTCCCCGTAAATCGGCGCACTCGCATACAATTCGAATTTCGGAGGGTTTTTCGCGTTGCTTAAAAAATTCAACATCATTTTGGCGTGTCCTGTGTCTTTTTTATATCTGTCCGGTATCGTGTTGCGCGTCTTGTACTTCTTCGCCGTGTACTCCTCCTCTTTCTTCAGAACATCGTTGCCCGTCCCCGTAAACACCAGCTTCTCCGCCGCATAGCCAACGACAACACCTTTCTTCTTCGCCTTCCAATCCAGCGCATGCATCCAGTAGTTCCACCCATCCACCGTCGGCCCCGCCACCAGCTGCACCACCAGCTGCGTCGCCACATTCCCCTCCATCGGATACAGCTTCTCGCCATTCAGCCAAATCTCGCTCACCGGCCACCCCATCAGCCAGGCCGATGTCACAATTTCTCGTAAGTGGTCTTTGTAGGAAATTTCCATGTCTTACTTTTTCGCTTGTTTCTCCGAGCTGATAACGAGCGTCTTCGGGTGAGCCTTCGAGTAAGCGGATATGTCTTCGCTCGCATTCAGCACCTCAATCGCGTTTGCTGCGCTGCACGCTGTCACTTTGTTGTTCACGGCCGTCTGCAAGCTTTTAATTTTGCTGTCAACCTCCGCCTTCTGGTAGTAATTGTTGTTGATGTGAGACTTCGTGTAAAACTGCTGGTCGCACCACGCCTGCCCGTCCACCGTTTTCCAGTAGTTCTTCAGCAAGTTGTTCAAGTCGGTGAACTTTTTGTTCGTCTCAGTCTTGAAGCTGTTGAGCGACGTGTCCGCCCCTTTTTTATAATTATCAAGCGTGCTGTTGACCGTCTCCTTGTAGTTGTTCAGCTCTTTCTCCTGCTCCGTCTTGTAAGCGCTCAGCTCTTTGCTGGCCGCGTCCTTTGCTTCCTTCACCTTCTCGTCCGTCTCACCCTTCGTGTAGCACAGTGACTGCACGTAGTCCCGCATCACCGACGCGCTGAGTACCGCTTCCTTTCGAACGTCGTTGATGTTCATGCTCAGCATCACCCCGCCGATTCTTGACGCGGTGGCCGCCAGCAGCCTCAACCCCTCATGCTCGCTCTGCGTGAACTGGTCGCTGGTGTTCAACCCCAGGTAAAAGCACCAGTCTTTCATCTTGTTGTCGGCCGGGATAAACGCCTCCACCGCGTCCCGGAATTTCCAGTCTGAGTATTTGCGGTGCTGAATCGCCCCGCCCACCAGCAAATTATTCGCCAGCAGATGTCCCGCCGTCGCGCCCACGCCTTGCAGATAGGGTATCTCCGAGTCTTCGTCAAGGGAGCTACCCAAAGCCACCACCCCCGGCTGGTCCAGCTCCGCCCACGGGATGCCCAGTGACCCGTCCACGTTGATGCCCACCACGCTCTGCAGCTCCTTAAAACCGTTGTAACTTGGCGAGACAGCCCCCAGCACCCCGTACTCCGCTTGCTGCACCAGCAGCCTCCCCTCCTCATCCGCTCCCACCGCTCCACCTCCGCTCAGCGGCCCCGCAAGGCCCAGCATCGCCGTCCCGCGCACCGTGAAGCTCATCGCCGGCACTTCCATCTGCTTTTGCCTGTTCAGGCCGACTTTCGCCCCTCCTTCAATCGGTTCGTCCGTGCCCAGCTGAACCGTGCCCAGCGAGTCAGACCGAGCCACGTCGTAAGTCTCTCCCACCCTCGTCCACTCCGCACCGCCTCCGGCCGTCACCCACGCGTAAATGTCATAGCCGCTCCGCCTTATAAAGGGATACTCCGTCACCTTGTAGCCCTCTCCCGCACTCTGCAGGTTCACCGTCAGCACCGACCCTCCCGTCACCAAATGCACTACGCTCCCCTCCGCCTCCGCGTACACGCCCGACCCGCTTTCGTTGATAGCCTGAGCCAGTTGCGCCGCCGCCTCTTCCGGCTCCGTTTCTGCGCCCGGCAGCTGCACGCTCACGCCCGCCACGCTGCAGAGGTCCTCATTGCTTCGCCCTTCCGCCTGCACGTCGATGCGCGCCCGGGCCTCCAAGCTCACCGACTTCACGTAGTACATGTGGCCGCCGTTGCAAAGCTCCTCATCCGTCGGCAACTCGTCCACGCTGCCGATTAAATGCCGCTGCACACTCGTGCCGTCGCGTCCGTCTTTGCCGCGCGCGCACACGCCGCTGTCCCTTATCTCACCGGTCAGCGGGTCTTTGTAAACAAAGTTGCCCAGTTCGTTAATGTACGGCGAAAAACCGTCCTCCCCGCGAGCCGCTCCGCCGTCGAGCCATTCCTTCGTCTCGTCGTTCCAGTAAATCCAGTGGCCGGCTTCGTTGATATACGGACTTTTTCCCGGGTCTCCCGTCACCTTGCAACCCGTGTCTTTTCCGCCAATCATGAGGTGTTCCGTCCCCGGGTCCACCCACACCACGCTCCTCACGTTATCGTCAAACTCCGCCAAAAAAACTTCCAGCTTCTGCACTGTCGCGTCCGCGCTCTGCCGCGTTTCTTCCACGTCCTCGCGCAGTTTGTCCGTCGCTTTGTTCAGCTGCTCATACATCTCCTTCGCCTCTTTCGTCGCTTCCTCCGCAGCTTCCTGAGCTTTCGCCTGCACATCCTTCACCGCTTGCTTGGCTTCGCCGGCCGCAGTTTTCGCCTCCTCGGCATAGCCCTGCGCTTCCTTCGTCGCATCTTTCACCGCCGCGTCGATTTTCTCCTCAATGCCCTCCTTCGCCGCTTTCGCCTCATTCGCTGCATCCTGCGCCTCCTGCGCCGAACCCGCCGCCGCTTCTGCGTTCAACTGCGCCCGGTCAGCTTCGCTCGACGCCTGCACCGCGTACATTTGAGCAATCGTCCCGCCTTTCCACATCAGCGTCACGCGCTGCGTCTCCTCCCCGGGCAGCCGCACCAGCAAATGCCGGTACACCGACGGGTCGCCATCCTCGCTCCGCAGCAAGTCCAAGTTGGTCGGCAGCACCCCGAGTTTACCGTACGCCACGCGTATTTTCTCCTCGCCCTCACTCACCGCGCGTATCTCCCAGCCGTAGCTGTTCACCTCCATCAACTCCGGGAAAACCACCCGCAGCACATTCATCCCCTCCACATCCGTATGTTCCACCTCAATGTCGGCCGTCATTCCGTCCGGCCCCGTCACCAAGCCATCAAACACAACGTCGCTCAAATCAACCGCTTCGCCTTTGTCGTCCACCAGCTCCAGCAAAAACTGCAGTGCTTGTCCGCTTAACGTGGTGAGGTTCTGCTCAGCTCCTAAAAAATCCAAGTTCATATGTTTTTCATAGCACAATTTTTTTTGAGAGAAGACTCCAACGGTGTAACCTAAGCAAATTTTTCGCGTCCGGAAAATTTTTCTTTTTGCAAATTTATTGATTTTCAACTTGCAACAAATTCAGCAAGGTTAGGTTACACCGTTGGAGTCTTACTTTTTAAATTTTTGTGCCAAAATACCCCTATGAAGAAAATCGCTACCATCATCGGCCACGCTTACTACGTGTCTTCTCCCGATGCCGCTACCATTTCCACGCCCGATGGCGTCGTCCTCATTGAGGTCATCCCCGGCATCCAAGCCTCTTTTGTAGCCCCGCAAGAAGCCGTCCTCTGTTCTGCGGACTCCGCTCAAATCACGGCGGCCGCATCGTCCGGCGGCTCCGGCGGTTCCTCGTCCGGCGGCGCTACCTCAGAGATGTACCACCACATGGAGGACTCGACGAAACACACCTCTCAACCCGAAAAAGACCACTGGAACTCCGCCGTCCAGCCTGAGACATTGAACCAACTGCTCAACACCTCCAAAGAAAAAACAGAGCAGTCTTCCGCCGGCACAGCGGCTCTCTCCGCTCACCTGATCACGCTGGCCGCTCCGCGCGTCCCTCTCGGGTCCCTGAAAACTCTTTCCTTACGCTGCCGCGACGACCACCCCGAGTACCTCGCCGAACCCGTTTTCCTCGCCCTATACGAGCAATCGGAGGATGGTGCAGACTTCGTGAAAGTCGGCGTCTCAACCGAGGCCGTCCAGCAAGTTGTCGGCGGCTCTCAGTCCTGGTCTTTTGAGGGCGTCTCCCTCCATGGCCGCGTGCTGCGCATCCAGCCTGTCAAATCAGCCGACGACCCATTCGTTGCTCAAGGCAGCGTCGTCCTCGGCCTCAAAGGCTTCAACACAGCCGACGGCTCCACCTGCGACGCCCTCGCCTATCTTCCTGAGTACACATTCACCTACGACGCTCTCGTTTCGCGCTTCTCCCCGGCTGAGCATGCCGAAAATGAGGACATCCACATCAACGCTGAGGAGAAAAAAGCCCTCCACAACATCGTTGAGAATCCGCCGCACGACGGCAAGGATGGCGCCCCCGGCGAAAAGGGCGACCCAGGCGACCCCGGCCCGGCCGGTGCGGATGGGCAACCCGGCAAAAATGGCGTGACGTTCACCCCGTCGGTGAGTGACGACGGCACTCTCTCATGGAGCAATGACGGCGAACTTGACAACCCGCCGAGCGTCAACATTAAGGGCGCGGACGGCGCACCGGGGAAGGACGCTGAGTTGACGGAAGAACAACAACAAGCTATCCAGTTTATTGTAACTAACCAAGAGGCTATCCAGGCCTTGATTGATGCGCAAGCTTAACCCTGAACATACACAACTATGGCAGACGAAAAACACGAAAAAGAAGAGAAGGCAGCCTCTTGGCTGGTAAAAGTATTCACCGGCTGGGGAGTTCCGGGTACTTTGGCACGTATCCTCGCCGGCGCCATCGTCGGGGCGGTGGCAGGCTGGTATCTCGCTACCTCCTCGGGATGCACCGTGAGCTACACGAAACTTCCCGACGGCACCGTGACCGCTCAAGGCAGCGTCGTGAAGCCCGTCCACGTCAGTAAGTAATTTTCCCACTCCACCCCGCACGTCATGTGCAAGCCCTTCAAAGAATACATGATGCTCGTCCGCGAGTACACGCGCGAGATAGTTACCTTTGGAGGGCTTGCCATGACGTGTTATCTGTACCATGATTTGCACGATTTGATGCAGGCGCAGACGGAGACAAGCAAGCAGATTGCGATTGAGCTGCGCGAGCTTAATGTGCGGGTGATGGAGTTGGAGCATAAATCGAAAACTCCCCCATAAGACAAGCTATGAGAATTGCACTATTACCGGGACACGCGGAGACGAAGGAAGGCAGCGCGATGGTGTGCGGACACTTCAAAGGTTTTGGGGAGTGGGCACTGGCGACGTGGTATTTGCCGCGGATCGCCGACGGTCTCCGCTCGCTCGGCTACGACGTCGTGCAGACTCAACGAGCGGATGCGGGCGGCACGACACCTTCCTACTCCGCCAAAGCCGCCAATGCAACGGGTGCCGATATTGCACTTGAGTTTCACTTTAATTCAGCCGGTGCGAAAGCGAGCGGCTCATGCTGCGTGTGCTGGAAGTACAGTGAAACGGGGCGGGCTTTTGCGCGTGAGTTGGCGCGCGGGATGGCGGCGCTGCTGGGCATTGGGTTGACGGCTGGCGGTGTGATTGTGCAGCCCAGCGACGAAGAACGCGGGCTGATGGCCTTCAAAAAGTCCCGCATGCCGTTTTTCATGCTGGAGCCGTGTTTCGCGGGCAGCAGCGCGACGGATTGCCAGTTGTTTACTCACGCCTTGCTGAGCGGTGAGTGGACCAACAAAATGCCGGCTATCATCGACCGGTGCATCCAATCAGTTTATTCACACAACAACTAACCAAGACAAGACTATGGGCATAGAGACAGCTATTATCGCAGGCATCGGCGCGCTCGCTTCCGGAGTAATCGGCAAGAGGCAGCAGGAAAAAGCCATGAAAAAGCAAGAGGCCGCTCAGCGTGATGCCGCCCTGCATAACGTCACCGTCGGCCGCAATGCGGAGGACCCCGCCAAATCCATCACTGACACACAGCGCGTCGGCGAAGAGCAGCGTCAGAATGCCGCCAAGCGTCGCCAGTCCCTAGCTTCTACCGTGCGCGGCGGCTCACTGCTCTCTTCCCTCGGCACCGGCCGCTCCAAACTCGGCGGCGCCTAACCTCGTAAATCGCAATGACTGAGCTGGATTACTACCGCATCGCCTCTTCCCTGTTCGCGCAAGCGCAGACGGGCGACTGGCAACGTTGCGTTCGCCACGTCATACCGCGGCTCATCTCCGTTTCCGCGCTGACGGAACTGCCGGAAGACGGTTTACCGTACCGCATTTGCTCGCGCGCGAAGACCGACCTGCTGAAGTACGCGGCAGCGCACGTGAGTTTTATCATGCCTCGCGGCGTCAACTGGTTTTCGCTTGGACCGACGGACGAAAACGACTCCGTGGACGTGAAAGACTGGTTCAAACGCGCCACGCAGGCGGTGCAGAGGGAGCTGGAGAAGAGCAACTTTTACCCATGCATGGACACGCAGACGCTGGACCACGCCGCGACGGGGACAGGAGCCGCGCTCGCGGAGTTCATCGACAATGCGCTGGTGTTTACCCACATTCCCATGGGCACGTACGCCATGGCGGAGAATGAGGTGCATCGCATCGACACCTTCGTGCGGAAGTTTCACATGACGCCGCACCAGCTCGCGCAGAAGTTCGACTTCAAAAAACTATCCACCAAAATGCAGACGGCGTATCGGAGTCACGATAAACGCTACTCTGACCAGTTTGAAGTCTGGCATCTCGTCGTGCCGCGCGACATCGCCGACCAGGGCAACTACGACCTCTACGCCAACCCGAAACTCATGCCGTTTGCGTCGGTGTACATCGACCCCACGACCAAGACCGTGCTGCTGGAAGAAGGTTGCCCGGAGTTCCCGTACCTCGTCACGCGCTGGCGAAAATACAGCAACCAGGTGTTCGGCGAGTCCATCCTTTCAAACTGCGTGGACCAAATCGAAGACTGCATCCAGCTCGAAGAAAGCATCAACAAGCTGGCCAAGCTGCAAGCGGACCCGCGCACGCTCGTCCCCGCCGACCTCGTGGAAGAGCTGGATATGAACGCAGGTGGAATCACTGTGCTGCCGCCCAACTACGACGCCTCGTCAGTCCCGCGCGAATGGGCGAGCGGCGGGAAACTTGAGGGGCTGGTGCAACTCCGCGAACAAGACCACGCGGAGATTGACGCCTGCCTCTACACCGACGTCCTGCAAACTGTCTCACAGGTGGAACGCACCATGAGCGCCACGGAAGTCCAGGCTCGCGAACGCGAAAAACTCATGACCTATGCCGGGAGCTTCGCTCAATATACGGCGGACTTCACGCCGTTCATGGACCGCATTTTCTGCCTGCTGCTGAGGAACGGTAAGCTCCCGCAGGAAAATATGCCCACTGAGCAACTGCTGCGCACGGTTGGCGAAAATAAAATGCGCGTGCTTGCGCCGGGCGTCTCGTACCTCGGGAGGCTGGCGAAAGCCCTCGAAAGCAACAAGCAGCAGGGACTGCAAGAAGCCCTGTCCTACGCCTCGCAGATGGCGGTGCAGACGCAGGACCCTGCCTGGATGGACCTTTTCAAGGCGACGGAGTGCATGCGCTACATGACAGACGAAAGCAACGTCCCTTCCGAATGCTTGCGCACGCCGAAAGAAGCCCGCGCTATCGCCGAACAACGGCAGGCGGCCGCGATAGCGCAACAGCAGGCGGCCATGGCTGCGCAGTTGGCGCAGGCGGACAATTCGATGGCGTCGGCGGACGCGCAACGGCAGATGTGAATTACGAATTGGAAATAATGCGCGCTTGCGCGCGGGAGATAAAGAAAGGAGAAGCAAGCAATGAAGAAGACGGAAGAAGGAGAGAACACGGCTAGAGAAGCGGCGGAGCAGTCAGTGCAGAATTACAATTTGCGGTGCAAGGCGCTGTATGAGGGCATCAGCAAGGAGGCGTGGGAGATTATAACGGCGCTGGCGAAAGAGGAGCTTGCGACATTCCAGTTCCGCGAGCCGGACCCCGCCAACCCAAAGCGCGTGCGCCCCGTGCCGTACGACGCGCAGACTATTTGCCTCATTGCCGCATCGAACGACGGGCGGCAGACCTTCTACAAAACCCTTCGCGCTATGCGCAAGACCGGCAGAGAAATCGCCGGGAAATCATAACCAAACCACACCATGACCGAAGACAACGCAACCCAGACCCCAGACGTGACGCCGGAAGTGACAGCCACCGCCACGGAGACCACCGAACAGCAGACAAGCGGCAACCCGTTTGACTTCACCGCCGTGCAGTCCGACGCCCCGCAGAACACAGCCGCGCAGACGGAAACGACCACCGACTACGCCCCGGACTATGGCGCCAACTGGCGCGGGACGGAGGACGAACGCGTCGCCATCACCGACCTTGCGCAGAAAGCCGGGCTTTCCGTGGAAGGCGCGGGAAAGTTCGTCTCCTCCGTGCTCGACTACTACACCGAACAGCAGCAGCAAAACAACCAGAAAGAATTTGCTGCCTTGCAGGAGCTGTGGGGCAAGGACTTTGACAAGAAACTCGGCGCCACCTGCCAGGCGTTGAACCAGTTTGCCAACGAAATGGGGCTGGACAACGTGCAACGCCAGGCGTACATGCGCCCGGAGGCTTTTCTGCTCGTGAACCACCTGCTCTCGCGCCTCGGCGAACACCCGGCCATGGGCGTCAACTCGCCCGCGTCTTCCGTGAGCGGCAAGGCGGAGTACGACCGCATCATGAAGGACCCCGAGAATGAGGTGCACGAAATTCTCATGAACCCGAACCACCCGAAATACCGCGAGACGGCCGATAAAATGAACGCTCTTGCGGGCGTGAGCCTGTACTGATGGCGGAGTGGGATGCGAAGGTGGAGGCGGAGAGGAAGGATTTTGAGGTGTATAGGGAGGATTTGGAGGAGGCGCTGCCGAGGGCGGTGCTGAATGGGGGTGTGCTGGATGCGGAGACGTATGCGAAGGCGACGCGGTTTGGGGATGCGGAGAGGATAGGTGGTGTGCTGGCGCGGGCGCAGGAGGGTGTGGAGTGGCTGCGCAGGCAGCAGAGGGGAGGGATGAGTGGGGAGGAGTATAAGCGTGAGTTGGATAAGGAGGTGGGCAGGCTGAGGGATGAGTGGTACGGGAGGGTGCATTGGCGCTGGGGTGAGCAGAAGCCGGATGAGGATGAGCTGCGGCAGCAGGCGCGGGCGAATTTGAGCAGGAGGTATTTGGATTTGATGGCGGGGAGGGATGAGTACCGGCAGCTGGAGAGGGTGCTGACGGATGAGGAGGGGAGGTTTGATGATGCGGCGCTGGCGTTGATGCGGCTTGCGCTGGATGCGGATGCGCAGGGGGAGCAGACGATAGATTCGGCGTTTTGGCGCAATTTTGGGGAGGGTGTGAGGCAGTGGGCAGGGAGTGCGATGGATGATGAGCGCCGGAGGGCGGCGAAGGCAGGGGGGTATTTTGTGAATGTGAATAATGATGTGCAGGAGTTTGTGCCGTATGGGGAGGAGGCGGCAGCGGAGGCTCGGGGTGATTATAGTGCAGGGATGAATAAGCTGACGGCGGTGCTGAGGGCTGCGGAGAGGAGGAGGCTGACGGCGAGTGAGAGGGCGAGTTTGCTGGCGAAGGGGCTTTCGGATGTGGGGACGATTGTGGGGCAGACGGCGCCGGCGCTGGCGATGGGGCTGGGGAGCAGGAATCCGGCGGTAGGTTTTGCGGGGGGGTGGTTTTTGCAGGAGCCGGCGATGGTGAGTGAGTCGATTGATGAGGCGTATTTGGAGGGGAAGAGGAATCCGGAGTTGCAGGGGTTGATTGATGGGACGTGGGAGAATACGGCTGAGATGGGTTTTGGGACGGCGCTGAGGGCGGTGCCGTTTTTTGGGCGAGCGATGGATTGGCTGGGGCGCAAGGGGCTGGGGAGCAAGGGGGTGGCGAGGGTGTTTTCGGCGGTGCAGGGGAATGTGTATGCGCGGTTTATAACGAACCGGGTGATAGGGGAGACGGCTGGTGAGCTGGTGGGGGAGGAGTTTATCAGCGAGACGGGGAGTTATGTGACGGGGGAGTTTTTGAGGGGAGCGGGTTATGATTTGGATGATCCGGAGTGGAAGCCGTTTTCGAAGGCGTGGAAGAATTTGCAGGATGGGAGGCAGGCGGCGGCGACGCTGGCTTTTTGTACGACGCTGGGGCTGCTGGGAGGGAGGGCAGAGTGGGAGGCGGCGAGGGAGTTTGCGAAGAGGCGGGATGGGCTGCTGGCGGCTGGGTTGACGGAGCAGAGCGCGGCGCGGTTGAGCAAGCTGGCGGAGGATACGGCGCAGGAGATAGGGGGGATGTTTGCGCGGGAGGGGAGGGATGAGGCGACGGAGAAGAAGGCGCAGGAGATATGGGAGA
Source organism: uncultured Akkermansia sp. (assembly GCA_947589345.1). Classification (GTDB taxonomy): domain Bacteria; phylum Verrucomicrobiota; class Verrucomicrobiia; order Verrucomicrobiales; family Akkermansiaceae; genus Akkermansia. The sequence continues at coordinate 1,850 of CANQAC010000037.1, read as the reverse complement.
CGAGTTATGGGAAGGTGGCGAAGGAGGCGTACCGGAGGGAGGTGATAGAGGAGGATCCGGTGAAGCTGAGGGAGAGGATGCGGGCGGAGAAGAAGCTTTTTATGGATGATGTGGAGGCGGCGGCGCTGGCGCGGGAGCAGGTGATGCAGGCGGGGCTGAGGGAGATGGGGGTGCTGAGTGGGCAGGAGACCGGGGAGGGGAAGTATAGGCTGACTGTGGTGGATGAGGCGCAGGTGCAGAGGGATAGTGAGGGGTGGAAGGATGGGGAGAGGCCGGAGGATTATGTGGCGCCGGTGAAGGAGGTGGAGATGACGGAGGAGCAGATGGTGGCATGGGCGCAGATGAATGTGGGGGAAGCGGGGCTGCGCAGGATGCGCGAGATACGCAGCGCGGCGCTGGCGCTCTCTATGGGCAAGAGGGTGGATGAAGGGGGGTATGCGAAGATGCTGCCGCTGACGATGGTGGCGGCGCCTGTGGCGAGGGAGTTGGCGGCGGCGAATGGGGTGATGAATTTGCAGGTGCTGCGCGCGCTGGCTGTGGCGGCGCGGGAGGAGGGTGAGAGGGGGGAGAGTTTGGTGCCGGGGGTGGATAATGAGGTGTTTGAGAGGTTGGGTGGAGATTTTGGGGAGCGCAAGGAGGTGGAGCGCAAGATGGGAGGAGTGAAGAGGGGGCAGAGGGTGCTGGGGGCAGGGGCGGTGCTGCTGGGTACGGGGATGGGAGCGGCGGATAGGATTTTGGTGAATCCGGGGCATACGAAGAGTACGGCGACGGTGGAGGATGCGGTGGAGAGTATGGTGCAGGCGAAGCTGAAGAGGGAGGGGGGTATTACGGAGGATGGTATGCTGACGGAGAAGGGGGCGAGGATGCTGGAGGGGATGATGGGGGAGATGAGGGAGGTGAACAGGATGGTGAAGGAGGCGACGGGGAAGGAGTTGATGAGCGGGCTGGAGGATGCGGAGGCGACGCTGTTGAATGTGAAGGAGTATTTTTCGCATTTTGCGCAGAGTCAGTTTTATATGCGGGCGGGGAGTTATGGGTTGAATGAGGAGGCGAGGAGGCATGTGGAGTTTATGGATTCTGCGCTGATGCAGAAGAGGTATATGGATATGCTTGGGGAGGGGTTTGGGAAGTGGATAGGGACGGCGGAGGGGAAGGCATGGGAGAGGGGAGGGGGGAGGCTGGCGACGCTGTTGCGGGAGGCGGGGCATGAGATGAGCAGGCTGTATAATGAGAGCCGTGTGACGGCGGAGGCGGTGGCGGCGGTGGAGGCGGCGCGGGCGTATATGCACGAGCCGGGGAAGGTGTCGCTGGAGGAGCTGGAGCGGGTGATGCAGCAGGTGGAGGCAGAGCAGGAGGAGAGGGAGCAAGTGTTCGGGAATTCCGAACAGTTGTCCGGGAATTCCGAACAGGTGGAGGGGGATGTGTCGATGGGTGAGGAGTTTTTGGGGCAGGAGGTTGCGGAGGATGAGGAGGGTTTGGGGGCGGTGTATAGTGGGGAGGATGGGGAGATGCAGACGCCGGAGGGGGCGGAGCAGATGGAGGATGAGGGAGGGCGCGGGGCAGGGCTTGTGGGGGGTAGGTATGCGCTGATGGGGGATGGGAGTGTGATGGGGGTAGCGGAGGTGGTGAGTATATCGCTGAGTGGGGATGTGCCGCAGTTTAAGACGAAGGGGGGAGAGGCAGGGAGGGAGAGGGCGAATGAGGATGGGACGACGCATGAGTTGTCGGGAGGTTTCCGGAAGGATGCGCCGCCGATAACGATATGGCGGAGGCGGGATGGGCGGCTGGAGGTGATAACGGGGAGGCACCGGCTGGCGCATGCGAAGAAGAATGGGGAGAGGTATATAAGT
>CANQAC010000036.1 GCA_947589345.1 uncultured Akkermansia sp. | reverse complement strand
CTTTGTCTGTGTTTACCATACAGACTTTATGGTACCCTATTTTTGTCCAGATGATAAATCTCTTGCCCCTTTTTCCCACGTTCGGTGCTCTCTTTTTTGTCCGATTGCGAACGGAGGATTTGACAGAATAGAGTCTTGAAAAGGAAGTTTATTCTGGTAGAATAAGGCGCATGAACGGATTTCGCATTACCGTGCTTACGTTGCTTTGCCTGTCGGTAGGGTTGATGTTTTATGCGGTTCTTTTTGTGATTCCTGCCTGGCAAGGGGAATACAGCGCGTATCAATCGTCACTTCGCATTGAGGAGTACCAGAAAAAGAATGATATTCACCGCCAGCAGATGCAGGTGTACGATCCGAACGTGGAAGCTCCGGAGGTTGAACAGGCGCGGTTGGAGCAGGAGGAAGCGGCTCGTCGCGATGAGGCTTCGCTCAATGAGGCTGAGGAAAGCAACGTGGTGGCCGCCGCTAAACGCAAGGAGGAAGTCGCGAGGGCTGCGGCATCTCGTCAGCAGGATGAGCCAAAAGACGCCCGCAGCGCGGTTGTCGGCATTGTGGCATCCTACGATCCGGAGTGGAATTGCGTCATGATCAAGCCCGCGGTGCCGGATGTGTTTACGCCCGGAGCCGTAGTGGCGGTATGGCGTGATAAATATGTGGTATGTGAAGCGGTGGTCGACAATATTGACAGCCTGTCCGGGCAGGTGAGCGCCACGCTGAAGGAAGCGGATTTCGGACAGGTTAGTGTCCAGATAGATGAGCAAAAATTTTTGCCGCGTGTGGGAGATGAAGTGATCGTGAGCCCTTTTGCCGATACGCGTGATTTGCGGGGGGATGCTCCGGGAGGGGTTGCGCCCGACTCGGAGCAACTGCCCGAGGTTCCGGGTACGGAGGCATCCGTATCGCCTCAGCCGGCGCCCTTGTCGGCAGGGGAATCTCGGGAGCAGAAGATGGCGCCCGACTTGCCGGATTCTCCGGATTCCGGACAACCGCAGATATCCCCTGCGGAGAGTAGTAGTGAGCTTCCGTCGCTCGATGATTCGGTCAATACTCTTGAACAGTGATGCAAGATACCGCCAAATCCGCCCTGTTTGGGAGTGCTCCCAGTTTTTCCTTCGAGTTTTTTCCACCTAAAACTCCGGAGGGGGCTGAGGCTTTGTTGCAAACCATAGTGACCCTGCAAGAGTTTCGTCCAAGCTTTGTGAGCGTGACCTATGGTGCAGGTGGCGGTTCGCGTGAACTCACGCGCGCCGTGGTTCATGACATCCAGCAAAGGGGTATTCCCACGGTACCTCATCTCACCTGTGTAGGGCACACGGAAAAAGAGCTTGAGGAGATACTGGAAGGATTTGTGAAGGCGGGTGCGCGTGCCATCCTTGCTTTGCGGGGTGATCCGCCGCGCCATGGTGTATACGACCCGGGCCGCGATGCGTTTCACCATGCTGCTGAGCTGGTGCGATTTATTCGCAACTGGGAGAGTCGGAGTTCCTTGCCGTACCGTCTCACGGTGGGTGTTGCGGGCTTTGCCGAGGGACATCCTGGCACTCCGAACCGCCTGCGTGAAATGGATTACCTGAAAGCCAAGATAGACGAGGGGGCTGATTACATCTGCACGCAGCTTTTCTTCGATAATCACGCGTTTTTTGACTATCGCGACCGCTGCCGCCTGTTGGGGATTCAGGTTCCCATCATTGCAGGGATCATGCCGGTGACGAGTGCATCCGGCATGAACAGAATGGCCGAACTTTCCGCCTGCACCAATTTTCCGGCACGATTGCTCAAGGCGATGTTGCGCGCCGGGGGAGACAAGGCAAGCATGGAGCGTATAGGCATCAACTATGCGAGCCAACAGTGCAGCGAGTTACTGGATGCCGATGTGGATGGCATTCATTTTTACACCCTCAACCGCTCTAAGGCGACACTCGAAATTTATCGCAATCTCGGTATCAATAACTATTTTGATGTGGACCGTCTCAAATCCCTTAATTTCCTTTACAAGAATTAATAATCTCATACTATGGCCAGAAAACACGACAAGCTGATGAAGGATATGCCGGAACTCACGCCCGAAGAGATGAAAGCTATCGGTGAAATTGAGTTGGGGCCTTCCCGCCACGAGCAATTTCTTAATGCTCATTACAAAAAGCTCATCGTAGCCACGTTGGCGGTCATGTTGCTTGCGGCGGCGGTCATCATTTACAGCACCTATCGTATGCGCCAGGAAGCAGAAGCGTCAGGCATACTCCTCCAGGCGCTCGGCGTAGCCAACCCCTCTCTTCCGGAAAAAGGAATTGATCGCGCTAAATTGGAGACCATTATCCATGATTATCCAGGTACGCAAGCTGTAGAAACAGCAGAATTGTTGCGGGGTATGCAGCTGGTGGAGGGAGGCGAAGAAAAAGAGGGAATTGAGGTGTTGCAAAAGGTGGCGCTGAAGGCGGACGAGCCGTTTCTTCGGTTGCGCGCGCAGGCGTACATGGCCGGGCATCATATGCGCGCCGGCGATAACGAGAAGGCATCGGAACTCTGGCAGGCGGTGAACCGTGCCGGAGACTCACCGTACCGGGCGCTTGCGCTGCTCTCTCTGGGAGATTTGGCGCAGAAGGCGGGTGATGAGGCGGAAGCGCGCTCTTATTATACGCAGATTGCTGAGCAGTGCCCGGCTTCCCCATTGCAGGGAGCCGCGCAGCAACGCCTGCTTATTTTGGGAGTGGATGCTCCTGAGCCCGTACCACCCCCGGAGCCACAGCAGAAAGATGGGCAGGGCAAGAATGACCTGCTTTTCCCGGGGATCGGTTCTCCTCTCAACTGAGATATTCTCCCCGTCGGCATGGCTTTGGAGCGTGACATTTTCTCGGAGCTCACGGGCGTGAGCCGTCTGCTCTCTCGCTTGCGTGATTATCGGCAGCGTCAATCGCTCTCCTCACCGGAGTGGTGTCTCGCCATGGTTGCCTTTGCTATTGCAGAGGCGGATCGCCCGGATTTACCCGGCGAAGAATTCCCGCCCCTCTACGAGCAATTCGAAAAATGTACCACGCCGGAGCAACGCAAGCAGTCACTTGCGCGCTTGGCTGCCTTTGTGGAACAGCGTCACGGTGAAGGGTGGCGGGCTCTGCTGTTATATGCCGTAGCGGAGTCGCATCCGCTCTTGGCTGAGCGTGCGGTTATGTTAACCGCCACGATGGCTGCACCCGAGCAGGGGAATCGTTTTGCCGGGGTGCGAGCGCTCGTGCAGCAGCTGCTTGCGCAGAGGCAACCTTCCGCTGCGGTCGTGAGTGGTTTGCTAGCCCCGGCAGATTTACGACTGCTTCCGGAGCTCACCCCCTTGCATGATCTACCCGCCGTGCAGTTGGCAACCCTCTTGCCCGTTTTACGGGGGCAGCTCAATAGCTTGAGCGCTGCGTGGCTGACACCACTTGCGCAGTTGCCGGAGCTTCGGGAGCCGCTCACCATCGCCCTTGAGCATTTGGCATCTTCCACGGACATGGTGGTGGATGTAAATTACCCCATTCCTTCCTGGGGCTTTGCCTCTTCTGCACCTCAGCTCTTGCACGCATGGCCTTTGCCTGAGTTTCTTCCTCGCATCCTTCCGGATCTTGCACCTCATCTCTCTGAGATACAACTGCGGCGCCTCCAAGATTCGTTTTCATAATGTTCTTGCTTTTTTCTCTCTTTCGGAGTACAACCCTTCCGCTTCCTCTGGCCTCGTAGTTCAATGGATAGAACGGCCCTCTCCTAAAGGGCAAATACAGGTTCGATTCCTGTCGGGGCTAATTCACGATTTAGATGACAAACGCTTGTGACCATTCCGACCACAAGCGTTTGCCCGGAGAGTGAAATCCTGTTTATTTATTGTACATGGTGCGAATGGAGTTCAGGACGCAGAGGACGAGTACGCCGACATCTGCGAAGATGGCGAACCACATATTGGCCAGCCCCAAAGCGCCCAAGAGAAGGCAGGCAAACTTGGTAGCAAGGGCAAAGATGATGTTCTGACGAACAATGCGCATACATTTGCGAGCAATGCGCATAGCGAGAGGTATACGCGCGGGGTCATCATCCATGATAACCACATCAGCGGCTTCGATAGCTGCATCACTGCCGAGACCTCCCATGGCGATGCCCACATCGGCGCGGGCGAGTACGGGAGCATCATTCACCCCGTCGCCCACGAAGAACAGACGGCCAATGTTTGCTCGCATAAGCTGTTCCACTTCAGCCACCTTATGGGCAGGGAGCAGCTCGCAGTGAACCTCGTCGAGCGCGAGTTCACGAGCTACAGCCTCTGCCGTACGCTGGTTGTCGCCAGTGAGCATCACTGTCTTACGGATGCCCAGAGACTTCAGATCAGCAAGCGCGCGTGCTGATGATGGCTTCAGGGAGTCGGATATGAGGATGTGTCCGGCGTACTGGTGGTCGATGGAGATGTGAACGATGGTGCCCACGCAGTGACAGGGTAGCGCCTGGGCGCCTTCCTGTTGCATGAGTTTTTCATTGCCTACGGCCACTCGCAGACCTTTCACGGTGGCGATGACTCCCAGACCTTGCAGCTCTTGCATATCCGAGATATCGGAGGAAGGGAGCAATTGACGACAGGTCTGGCGCAGGCTGATACTGATGGGATGGGAGGAAGCGCTTTCCGCCGCTGCAGCCAGCTGCAGGAGTTCGTTCAGGGAGTAGGGACTGTGGTGTGCTGCCTCTACCTCGAATACGCCCCGAGTGAGGGTTCCTGTTTTATCGAAAACGGCAACTTGAGCTTGTGCAAGAGTTTCTACAAAGTGTGACCCCTTGATGAGGATGCCGGCGCGACCCGCCCCGCCGATACCGGCGAAAAATGAGAGAGGTATGCTGAGTACCAGTGCGCAGGGGCAGCTGATGACCAGGAAAATGAGTGCACGGTACAACCAGGTGGTCCACTCGGCCGGCTCCCCCATGACAAGTAGCGCTACTGGCGGCAGTAATGCCAGTAGCAGCGCCGCTCCGCACACGACGGGCGTGTAGACGCGCGCAAACTTGGTGATGAATTGTTCCGATTTGGATTTTCGATTGGTGGCCTCCTGCATAAGTTGCAGGATTTTGGTAACGGTGGATTCTCCAAATTCCCGCGTTGTGTGGATATGCAGTGGGGAGCGCAAATTGATGCAGCCGCTCATCACTTCTTCACCCGGATGGACGGAACGCGGCACGCTTTCACCAGTGAGAGCAGACGTGTCTAATGAGCTATCTCCTTGTTCAACGACGCCGTCCAGAGGTATTTTTTCACCGGGCTGCACCACGATGATGCTGCCAATGGGGACTTCGTCGGGAGAAGTTGTAGTCAGCTGTCCGTTGTTTTCTACGTGGGCGTAGTCCGGACGGATATCCATGAGTGCTGTGATGCTGCGGCGACTTTTGGAAACCGCGCAACTTTGAAAAAGCTCGCCAATTTGGTAAAAAAGGATGACGGCAATGGCTTCATTGTAGTCCCCGCTGCCATCACATATTCCCAATGCAAAGGCTCCCAGACTCGCCACGGCCATCAGGAAGTTCTCATCCAGCAGTTGCCCTGCCAGCAACCCCCTCGCGGATTTAAGCAAGATGTCGTACGCCACAATCAGGTAGATTCCTGCACTTGCGGACAATTTCCATACCCCTTCCAGTGACGCAAATTGCAAGGCGATGAATAGAATGCTCGCCGCAATGATGCGTCCCGTCATCTTTTTTTGCTTCTTCGTCATGCTTTGCTCCTCCTCCCTTTCAGCACGATATCTCGCAGTCAGGCTCCACTCTTTTACAAGCTTTCACGACTGCAGCCATCACGGCTTTGATATCCGCTCCTTCCTCAAATTCCACGGTCAACCGCTGCATGATAAAGTTGATGACAGCGCTTTTCACTCCGTTCACCTCTTTCGTGGCTTGTTCCATTTTCGCAGCGCAGTTCGCGCAGTCCACTTCAATTTCATAGTTCTTTTTCATGGTCGGCTTCTTTTTTTGTTGTACAATAATTGCACGAATAAGCAATCATTTCATGCAAGATATACCTGAAAAGGCGACGCGTCAAGAGGAAAATGCAGGAAAAAGAAAAAAATAAAGAGGAAAATGACGGAAATTTTTATTGAACGCGCGCGCGTACGCGCGTAGAATGACCACGTATGAGTGAAAAAACAACGACCGGAGAGCCTGCGCAGCAGGTAAACACGGGAGCACAGCAAGAGTACAGTGCGGCTCAGATTGACAAGCTGGAGGGTTTGGAAGCCGTGAGAAAGCGTCCAGGCATGTACATAGGAGACCCAGACGAGCGGGGGTTGCACCACTGCGTGTTTGAGGTGCTGGACAACTCCATCGACGAACATTTAGCAGGGTATTGCACGCACATCGAGATTGTGATCCATGTGGACGGGTCCATTTCCGTAATCGACAATGGACGCGGCATCCCGGTGGACATCCACCCGAAGTTCGGGATACCGGCGGTGGAATTGGTGCTCACGAACTTGCACGCGGGCGGGAAGTTCGGGCAAGGGGCGTACAAATACAGCGGCGGGTTGCACGGCGTGGGCGCCAAGTGCGTGAACGCACTGTCTGATTGGTTCAAGGCCGAGGTGAGGCGCGACGGCAAGCGACATGTCATCACCTTTGAACGGGGCAAGACCAAAGAGAAGCTGCACGTGGTAGGGTCATGTCCCGCGCAGCAGACCGGCACCACCATCACTTTCCTGCCGGATCCCACCATTTTTACGGATACGACGGAGTTCCAGTTTGACCACTTAACGCGCCGTTTGCGCGAGCTGGCGTTCCTGAATCCGGGACTTATCATCGAACTGGTGGATGAACGCACCCAGCCGGAGCACAGAAGAGAAACCTTCCTGTACAAGGACGGCATCCGTGAATTTGTCCGCCAGCTGGGCGAGAACAAGACGCTGATCACCCCGGATCCGATCGCCGTGTCCGGCGTGCGCCACATTGAGGTGGAGTACGACGGCAAGACCATGGAGGACGACGTGATCGTGGACGTGGTGATGCAGTACAACGACAGCGACCGCTACCAGGTGCTCTGCTTTGCGAACAGCATCTTCAACGGCGACGGCGGCACGCATCTCTCCGGCTTCCGCAGCGCGCTTACCCGTGCCATCAATCAATATGCCAAGAGCAACAATATGCTCAAAGATAAAGACCCGAGCCTCACCGGCGACGACGTGCGTGAGGGACTGGTGGCGGTCATTTCGGTGAAGATGCCCAACCCGCGTTTCTCCAGTCAGACCAAGGACAAGCTGGTGAACACCGAGATCGAGGGCGTGGTGAGCGGCGTGGTGTACGAGGAGTTGAAGGAATACTTCGAAGAACATCCGGCGGAGGCCAGGGTGATCATCGAAAAATGTCTCATTGCCTCCCGTGCTCGCGAGGCGGCTCGCAAGGCCCGCGAAGCCGTGCGCAAGAGTTCCATGAGCGTAGGCGGGGGATTGCCCGGTAAGTTGGCAGACTGTTCCAGCCGTGATCCTGAGCAGTGCGAGCTCTTCATCGTCGAGGGTGACTCTGCAGGTGGATCAGCGAAGGGCGCACGCGACCGACGTACACAGGCTGTTCTCCCTCTGCGTGGCAAGATCCTTAACGTGGAAAAAGCGCGCTTGGACAGAGCATTGGGTAGTGAGACCATCCAGAACATTATCACAGCCATTGGCGCCGGAGTGGGGGATGGTGAGGGAGAAGGAACCTTCGATCTTTCTAAAGCTCGCTACCACAAGATCATCATCATGGCTGATGCGGATGTGGACGGCTCGCATATCTGCACGTTACTGCTCACACTCTTCTGTCGGCACATGCCGCAACTGGTACGCGCCGGCTACCTCTACATCGCCCAGCCTCCGCTTTATCGTGTGATTCACCGTAAGGTGGAACAGTATGTGCAGGATGAAGAGGCTCTTAATCGCAAGCTTATCTCACTGGGAGCGGGGGATGTTACCCTGCGTACTGCCGATGGTTCCAAAGAATTTGATGCTGACACCTTGATGGGTATTTTGGAGACACTTATTTCTCTGCAAAAGTATGAAGCGAGCGTGGCCCAGCACGGCGGAAACTTCCGCGATATTCTCAGCCACCGTGCCATGAATGGCGGGTTCCCGCAGTATCTTGTGAAGGTTCGCTGCGGAAATGACGAGACCGTGGAATACTTTACCAACGAAGAAGAGTTGACGGCGTATTCCGATGCCAATCCGGATCTCTTCCTCTTCGGCGAGCCGAGTGAGGAAGAGTTAGCGGCTCATCCTTTGCCGGAGCGGGAGGGTCCCAGTCGTCGTGCCCTATTGCACGAGTTGCACGAGGCTAAGGCAATTTCGCGCATCATTGCTCGCTTGGAAGAACTGGGACTCCCCGGCGATCAGCTCTTGTCCGAAGATGATCCCATCTACCAGCTTGCCGAAAGAGGCAAGGACGTGACTACGCCGATCTTTTTTGTGCCAGATATTCTGAGCAAAGTGCTCGAAATTGGCGGTCGCAACGTCTCGATCACCCGATTTAAAGGCTTGGGCGAAATGAATGCTCAGGATTTGTACGATACTACCATGGACTCCGAGAAGCGCGAGTTGTTACGCGTGCGCCTCGATGATTCCAATGCTGTGCAGGCCGACAAGATGTTCACGATCCTCATGGGTGACCTCGTTGAACCGCGCCGCCGTTTTATTGAGGACAATGCTCTGAATGTGCGCAATCTCGATGTGTAACTCCAACCCAAAACCTTTCTGAATTATGAGTGAAACCAGAATACGACCAGTGGATGTGGCAGAGGAAGTTTCCCGCAGCTTCCTAGATTACTCCATGTCCGTGATTATCTCGCGTGCCCTGCCGGATGCCAGGGACGGGTTGAAGCCCTCTCAGCGACGCGTGCTCTACACAATGCACGAGCTAGGGCTGGTGCCTTCTAAGGGGACGGTAAAATGCGCGCGAATTGTAGGAGGTACATTGGCGGCTTATCATCCACACGGTGATGTTTCCACCTACGGCACGCTTGTGAATATGGCGCAGCCATGGTCCATGCGCGATGTGCTTATCATTGGCCAGGGCAACTTCGGTTCGCCGGAGGGCGATCCCGCTGCTGCTTATCGGTACACGGAGGCAAAGCTCAGTGCGCTCGGTGTGGCATTGATGGATGACTTGGATAAGGAAACGGTGGATTTACAACCTAATTTCGACAACAGCACTACCGAACCTGTTGTTTTTCCTGCTGCTTTTCCGAATTTATTGGTGAATGGGGGAACAGGCATTGCCGTAGGAATGGCAACCAACATGGCTCCGCACAATCTTGGTGAGGTGGTAGATGGTATTTGTGCTTATATTGATAATCCACATATCACAGCTGAGCAACTGCGCGCTTATATCAAGGGACCGGACTTCCCGACCGGTGGTTACATCCTCGGCTACAAGGGCATCGACAATTATTTCCGCACAGGTCGCGGCAGTGTGCTGATGCGCGGCAAAATGGAAGTTGTGACGAGTGAATCCGGTCGAGAGTATATCCATATTTCCGACATGCCTTATGGGGTAAACCGTGCGGTGTTGCAGGAGCGAATCGCCGAGCTGGTGCGGGACAAGGTCATCAACGACATTGCGGGCATGCGCGACCTGACGGATTACATCGAGCTTGAACTGAAGCGTGACGCTCGTCCGCAGGTGGTCATGAACCAGCTCTACAAGCTTACCAGTTTGGAAACTTCCTTTGCTGTGAATATGCTTGCTATCCATGAAGGACGTCCAAAGGTACTCACAATGCGTGATGCCATTTCTTTTTACGTGGAGCATCGCCGCGAGGTTGTGGTACGCCGTACTAAGTATCTGCTCCGGAAAGCGGAAGACCGGGCGGAGGTGCTGGAGGCTTATCTGATTGCTCTGGCCAACATGGATGAGTTCATTCGCATCATCCGCGATTCCAAAAACCGCGATGAAGCGAGGGCTCGCCTCATGCAGTTCCGTTTCCCAACCAAACTGGCAGAAGGTCTGGGCATCCTCATTCACGAGCAGCCTTCCGTGCAAGGTGACCAGTACGTCTTTACCGAACGCCAGGTGAACGCCATCCTTGAGTTGCGCCTCTACCAACTCACCGCGTTGGAAAACGACAAGATCACCGATGAGTACAAGGGCTTGCTGGTGCAGATTGAGGACTACCTGGATATCTTGGCTAACGAGAGCCGTGTGCTGGGCATCGTGAAGGATGAGCTGCGCGTCATCAAGGAGAAATACGCCACGCCGCGCATGACGCATATCATCCCGTTTGAGGGGGATATGGCCATTGAGGATCTCATCCCGAACGATTCCATGGTGGTCACCATCACCCACAGCGGGTACATCAAACGAACCAAGACGGATGAATACCGTTTGCAAGGGCGCGGTGGCAAGGGCATCAAAGCCGCTTCCACCAAGAACAAGAAGGACGCTGTGGATTACGTGGAGCATCTCTTCTCAGCGCAGAATCACGACTACATCATGTTCTTCACCAACACCGGTCGCGTGTACGTGGAGCGCGTCTATGACATCGACGAGGCCGCACGCAGCGCGCAGGGACGTTCCATCAAGAATCTGCTGGATTTGCAGGCGGATGAACGCATTGCCGCCGTGTTGCGCTTGGAGCGCAAGGTGGATGACGAGGGCAAGGATATCACGTTTGCCGAAGGCTCCGGCAACATCGTGTTTGCTACCAAGGACGGCACCGTCAAGAAGACGGCTCTCAACGACTTTGTGAACTACCGCAAGGCTGGCATCATCGCCATCAATCTGGAGGAAGGCAACTCCCTCGTGATGGCCGCGCTCACCTCCGGTTCGCAGGATGTGGTACTTGTGACCCACAACGGCATGAGCATCCGTTTCAATGAAGCCGACATGCGCACCCAAGGGCGCAACACCATCGGCGTGCGTGGCATTCGTCTGCGTGAGGGCGACTACGTGGTGTCCCTCGCCGTGGTACACGACAACGCCGCTCACCTTCTCGTGGTCGCGGAGAACGGCCTTGGCAAGCGCACGGCTTTCTCCGAGTACCGTTTGCAGAACCGCGGCGGCATCGGTCTCAAGACCATGAACTGCACGGAAAAGACGGGCAAGGTTGTCTCCGCCACAACCGTGACGGATGAGGATGAACTCATGATCATGACCTCTGCCGGGCAGTCCGTCCGCATCAAGGTGAACACCATCCGCGAGACCGGACGCGCCACGCAGGGTGTGAAACTCGTCACCCTCAACCCCAAGGAATCCATCCAGGACATCTCCCTCGTCATCCCCGACGATGAAGACGAACAGGAGGAAGAGGATAGTTCCGAAACCGACTCTGCTCCCACCGATGAGTCATCATCCGAGGGGAATCAGGGCTAATTTCTCTCCCCATTTTTTACCAACGCCTCCGACAGACGACAATCTGTCGGAGGCATTTTGTCGCGTAACTGACGCTTCTTGCGAACAGGGGAGCAAATTCCCAAAGAAGCAAGATGATGTGAAATCTGGAGAGACCTTTCCCCAACCAGCGGATGTGCATTCTCCGTAACAGGGCTGCCCTCAAAGTCCCACCGGAAGCGGTTCATTGCCAACAACCGTCACATAGAATAACAGATGTCCCCATGCTGACGCGCAAGACGCGATGATTTCCGGTCAAACAGTCAACATAAAAATTGCCATCGCCGTGCGCTTTAAATTGCAAGAACGAATGCAACACATAGCTGAGTCAGATTTTTTGGGGAACCCATTTGTCCTCCCTGATATGCTTTTTAATCTTGACTTTTATGGAATAACTGATATTGTCCCCACAGTTTCATACGTTTCGCCATGTCCTCACTTTCTGTTATAAAATTGTTATTAGAACAAACCAAGCGTTATTTTTGTGTTTTGGCAATGTGTTTTGCGCTGCTGCCGATGGCAGAAGGGAAGCCGGTGTCCAAAACTTCTGTACCTAAATCGTTGCACGGGCTAAGCATTCTCTTTCCAACGATGAAAAAAAGCGCCAAGAAAAGTAAGGATACCAAGGAAGAAAAAGTCGGTAAAAAGGACGAAAAGGGAGACGCTGCGAAAAAAGCACAGGCTCGTTTGCTCAAAGAGCTGCGTTCCGTCACCTCTGCCTCAAAAGTCAACAATCGCGATGAACAGGGACAAACTCCGCTTATGCATGCTGCTGCCCTCAACGCCCGCTTGGCTGTCTGCTGGTTGGTAGCAAAGGGAGCTGACGTGACCGTCAAAGACGGGAATGGAAAGACCGCCTACGACTACGCCAACAGCGTATCGATCCGCGAATTGCTTCGTATCTGCGCTGATGAGAAAAAAGCTCCCGAAGAGTGGGAGACAGACCTGCTCAAAAACAACAGCTCAGAAAAATTACTCGAATGGTTATATAGGTTCGCTCCGTGCTTATCGAAGGTTGAGGAATATGTGAAAAGAGGACTGGACTTCAAACAGAAGACACCCACACCGCCCGGGGGCTCCCCTCGTGCGGGCAAGCTCATTTTGTCCGCCGCAGGCATCCAACCGGAATGTGTAGCCTACCTGGTGCGTCGCGGGTGCGACATCAACGCTCGTAATGAGGACGGTACTCCCATTCTTGGAATGCAAACACCTGCCGATAGCATGCGCTTGATGTTCGCCTTAGGACTCAAGCTTGATCCTTCCCAGGAGGAGGACAAGAAAGCGATTTTCACGGCTTTGGTGGCACTGGACGATGTCAAAGGGGTGAAAAAAATGCTCAAAGAAGATGCGGAACTGGCAAAATTAACCCATTCTGAAAGAATGGGGTACACGCAGAAGGTGTGCAAGGTTTTGAAGGATTATTTTGCAGCTTCACTTACTCCGGAAAACCTCCCGGAGTTGGCAAAATCGGAACAAATGGTCAAGGAATTAATAGCAGCCGGCGCCGATCCCAAGACAAGAGAAGATACCTTTACTCTCGCCTCACCCCTTGTCTATGCCGTCTGGAGCCACCGTCCGGCGGCTGTAGTGAAGGCCCTTCTGGAGGCAGGGAGCGAGGTAGATCAAAGAGAAGGAAGCGTTCCCATACTCGACTTCGTACAGGATGCTGCAACGGCAGAACTCCTCATTCAGCAAGCAGGGCAAGACCCGAATGCAAAGGACAGATACGGAGACACTCCATTGGATCGCGCCGTACGCGAGTACCGCCCGGGCGTTGTGCAGACGTTGCTCAAGAATGGAGCAAAACCGGATGAGGGCAAAATTCCCACCGTTCAGCAGGCGTTTTACAATGATATGGATCGTGTAGATGGCTATAATATGACCTTTCCGGAACGCACGTTGTCTCCAACGTACAGGGAACAGCTTACCCGCTACCGCTTCCTGCCCGACATCATCAAAAGTCTCTCGAATGCCGGGGCAAAGATAGACGAACAAACATGGCGTACGGCAGCAGCTCATCCCCTGCCTCCTTGTCCCACAGATCTTCCTGTCGCCACGTTGGGGACAATATGTGTCAAAGCGCTTGATGCCTTGCTTTCGAGCGGGGTTAAGGCTCCTGCGGATGTGCTGACGGGCATAGACATGTATGTTGTAGAAAAGATTGACGGTGAGGTATTGATTTCAATCATCGAAAAGTTTCACGAAGCGGGAGCGGATCTTACGGCAGTGAACAAACAAGGACAGACGCTTCTGATGAATCTTGGTTGCTTTTCTCAAAAAGTTGCCCAATGGCTTATCGACAAAGGAATAGATGTCAAAATCAAGGATAAGGCCGGAGAGACGGCTCTTTTCTCCGCCAAAACTCCCGAAGTCATGGATTTGCTTATTAAGGCAGGATTAGATATCAATGAAAAAAATAGCAGTGGGGAGACTCCTCTTATGGATTATGTGAAGTTTGGATCCGATCGATTCAAAATGCTCAAAGCAGCCATAGCTGCCGGGGCGGATTTGAAAGCGACCGATAATTCCGGAAACTCCATTCTGCATGCGGCAGTGAGCGCCAACTACACTCAAGAGGTTGTGCAAACTCTGTTGGCGGCCGGATGTGATCCCAAGGCAAAGAACAAAAGCGGACGCTCACCGCTTTTTTACGCAATCTCCACCCTTTTTTTACCTGTTGACGCGGCAAAGTTGTTGATCAAAGCCGGGGCGGATCCATGCGAGACGGACAAAGACGGAATAACTCCACTTCATCTTGCTCTCTCTTCCGATCCTGTTCCCGAGAAAGTTCGGCTGCTCATCAAAGCCGGAGCAGACGTCAATGCTCGTGACGAACGTCTTGCTTATCAAGACACACCCCTCTCTGCCTTCGGCAAGTCTTTGAAGGGATACAGTCGGGTTCCTGCCGCTGCGGTGGAGGAATTGCTCAAAGCCGGAGCTAAACTCGACCCCGGTCATCCATCGGACGCCAAAGCGATCGAAGCTTTCAAAAAGCACCCGGAATACGTCAAGCTCTTCGAAAAGTACAAGCAACCTCTGCCATAAATTGTGTCTCGCAGGAATCAATGAATCACATAACAGAGAAAGTTGCACTCCTGACACGATGAGCCTTGGAGCGCACGCCCGGTGACCTTGCTTTCAAAAATGGCTCGCAGGCAACAAAACATCGGAAAGTTGATGTAATATTGTACGAGAACAAAGCATACCTGTTATCGCTGAAATTACACATATCAAATGAGTGAGGTAGGGCGTTTATGCTTGCAATCCAAGCATAAATATGATATAGGAGACAAACCTACCCATGAGATTATGGCACATAGTGGCACTGCTGTTGGCTGGGGCGACGCATGCAGCTGAGCCGGTGGCGCAGGCGACGCTGGGAGGGATGCGTTGCATCTACTCTCCGCCGCACGATGAAAGTGGACGTCGCATGGAGCTGCGCGTCGTCGTGAGTCCCATGGAGCAGGGCTGGCAGGTCAATGAGGCCGGATCGCGCGCCCAGCGTATCCGCGGCACGGACAACGCAGGCAACACGCTCACCAGCGCCCCTTGCGCATGGGGAGAAGCGAAGAATCCGGGCGCCCGTACGGCTTATTTTGTTTTTCCTTTGTCGGGGAGGGTTGATTACCTGCTCGTTGACGAGGTCCTGCAAGTGCAGCTGGCGCGTGACTTGCGCAGGTTAAAGGCAAGAGCGCTCAGCATGCTCACCCCGACCGAGCTGCCTGTACCGGGGGGAGGGCACATCCTCAGCACGCCGGACTCGAGCAATGCCGAAGAAACCAACCGCGATGCGGATGGTTCGCTGCTTCGGGCAGATCTCACGCTGACATGTCCGCCCGGGGTAAGCATCTTACGTGCTGTGCGCGTGTGGACTGATCCGGGCGAGAAAAAAGCCGCTGCCGACCAGTCTTTTGGAACTCAGGATTTGGAGGTGCGGCACTCCGTTACCCGAACGGGGAAATCTGTAACTCGTATTGTCCTTTGGAACGCGGCTGAAACCGAACACCTGGAATTGGAGCTTTGTTCCGGGCAAGTAACGGTGCACGTGCCGATGCGTTTCCGAGCCATGCTTGGTGATCGTACCACTCAGCCCGTAGCAAACACCCCATGATCCGGCTTTTTTGTTCAGTTATTTTGCTTCTCTCAGCCGCCCTGCCGCTGTGGGCGCAGAGTGCTGTCGTGCGGGTTCAGAGCGTTGAGTGCTGCTACGATAATGCGGAGGGAGAGGTGGCATGCACCGTGCGATTACACGTACAACTGCCCCAAGGGGCGTCGTTTGTGCCGCCGTTGCCCGGGGATCCGGCTGCCTCACCCTTGTTCGGGGCGGATGCTGCAGGTCGTATTTTATCGGGCAAGTTTCGCGGGATGGAGCCGTGCATGGAACGGTGCCGCACCCTGGTGTATGATTTTTATGCGAGGCCACAGGGCGGGTGGTTGGAGTTCAACACGTTTATCCACGTCCTTTTCTCCACGTCGGAATTCCGGATGAATACGGAAGGATTCGACCCGGGATATTCCGGAACCTTGCGTGCTTTTAACCATACTTTTTTTGTGAACCCGCTGCCGTCTCCGGGCGACATGCCCGGTGCGGTTCTCTTTCGCCTTGACTACGAACTTACCCCGCTTATCGCCTCGATTTCCTTTCGCCATGAAGACGGTTCTGCTTGTAACAACCGCCTGATTGATGGCTCATACAGCGAAGAGGTCGGCATGACATCCGCCACTTACCTCCTTTACCCCGCAAAGGCACATCGTCCTGTCTTGCGTCTTTCTTTCTTTCATCCTCCGGTTCCACATCGCCTGCCGGTGCGTTTCCGCATCTGCCCCGGCCTCATTTCCGAACCCCCGGTCGGAGGTTAAGTCACGCGGCGGCGCGCCGGTCGTCCGAATCAAAAGAGTTGCATGATCTCACGAGCTGCCGTGGCTGCTGCTCCTCCATGCTGGGCCAGGCATGACACGGCGGCGTGCATATCGCGCAGGGTCTTTTCACGCTCGTCCGGCAGCATGAGGCGTTCAAGCTCTGCGATGCAGTTGTCCGCATTGAATTCGTGTTGAATCAGCTCGCGGGTGACGGGTGCGTCGGCCAGGATATTCACCATGCCGATAAAGCGTATGGTCAGCAGGAGCCGTGCCAGCAGATAAGTGCCCCAGGCCACCTTGTACACCAGCGCAAAGGGCAGGTCGTGCAGCGCGGCTTCCAGCGTTGCCGTGCCGGATGTCACGAGAGCGACCTGAGCGCGATCCATGAGCGAGTGATAATGAGCGAGGCGGATGTTGATGGCGTCTTCACTCACGTTGGCCTTGGCGGCCATGCGTTGCATCATTTCCTGCAGCTTGGGGGAGGAGGCCGATGTTTCGATTTTCCACTCAGGATGCAGGATTTTGAGACGTTTTACGACCTGCAGAAAAATGGGGAAATGGCGCTCCACTTCGCGTGAGCGTGAACCGGGAAAGAGGCCGATGAGCAGAGGGTCACGGATTCCGGTGTTGCGCGATGCGAGTATATCGTCGGCCAACGGATGTCCGGTGAAGCGGGTGCGCAAGCCGACTTTCTCAAAGAGCGGACGCTCGAAGGGGAAGGTGCAGAGCATCAAATCAAGTGTCGCGGCGAGCTTGGGAAGGCGTCCCTTGTGCCAGGCCCAAACCATGGGCGCGATGAACCAGATGATTTTGATGCCCGGGCAGCGCATACGCACCCGCTTGGCGAGGCGTTGGTTGAACCCGGGGTAGTCGATGAGCAGCAAGGCATCCGGTTTGTCGGCGGCGATCCGTTCCTCCATCTCCTTAAGGCGTCGCAGAAAGTAGCGCGCGTGTCGCAACACCTCCACCACACCGATCACGGCAGCTTGGTCTGCCCAGTCTTCCACCGTCTCGGGCGCCAAGGCGTGCATGCGACTTCCTCCCAATCCGGCAAAGGTGATATCCGGGCGCAGCCTGAGCAGCTCGTTCATGAGCAAGGCTCCTTGTTTGTCGCCGCTTTTTTCCCCGGCCACCACGTAGAACTTCATGCGCGCATTCTAGCATATTCCGGCATAGACAGGCAAGAAAAGTCTTTCCAAAGAGCCTCCGGCCGGGCATAATGAGCGCATGCACGAATGGCTGGTCATCTGGATGCAGTGGGTTGCCGATCTCGGTTATGCGGGGGTTGTTCTGCTCATGGCCATGGAGAGTTCGGTTCTGCCCGTGCCGAGCGAAATCGTGGTGCCGCCGGCGGCGATTTTAGCGGCGCATCCCGGTGCGTCGATGAGTTGTTGGGGGGTGGTGGCGGCGGGCACGCTGGGCTCGTATCTCGGCTCCTGTGCTATGTATGCGTTGGCATTGTGGGTGGGCCGCCCGTTCATCCTGCGTTTTGGAAAATGGTTTTTCATGCCGGCGCATAAGGTGGCCAAAGCTGAGCTTTTCATGCAGCGTTATTCTGCTCCGGGCATCTTTTTTTCACGGTTTTTGCCGGTGGTGCGCCACCTCATTTCCATCCCTGCCGGTCTCGCGCATGTCAACTTTCTGACTTTCTCCATCGCCACCATTTCCGGTTCTGCGATATGGTGCGCGGTACTCGCCTGGTTCGGTGATAAAATCGGCCGGGAACACCCGCATATTCTGGGATCTCCGGAGAATCTCATGCACGCCGTGAAAGACGAGACAGGACTCATCGTCGCCGGCGTGTTGTTGCTTGCGGCGCTGTACGGACTGATGCGTTGGCTAACGCGGGAGAAGGGAGACGACTCTCAGAGCCGTGAGAGCGCGGATTGAATGGCAGCGGGGTAAAGGATATGCTCCTGCACTTGGATGCGGGCGTGGAGAGTCTCCGGCGTATCTCCCGCAAGCACCGGCACATAGGCTTGCATGATAATCTCGCCCGTGTCCATGCCTGCATCGACATAATGCACCGTGCAGCCGGTCTGCTCAGCCCCCGCTTCCAATGCCTGTTTCCACGCCTCGACGCCCGGAAACTTCGGCAGCAGAGCGGGGTGTATGTTCAGGATGCGGCGCGGGAACACATCCAGCAGAGGCTGTTTAACCAAGCGCATAAAGCCTGCCAGGCAAATCAAATCCACCTGCATTTCCTTGAGACGTTCAGCGAGTGCAGACTGTTCCTCCTCAGGAAACTTATTTTTGAAACCGTGGCAATCCAGGATGCCCGTCGGCACTCCGCGCTGCGCCGCGCGCTTCAGGATGAAAGCCTCCGGATTGTCGGAAAGCACGATCACCACCTCAGCATCCAACCGTCCGTCATCGATGGCGTTGAAGATCGATTGGCAGTTGCTTCCGCTTCCGGAACCCAGCACGGCAAGACGCGTTTTCATACGCCCCATACTCTACTCCGGTCCTCGCTCTTTGTCAATCCGCAGACTTCCCGTCCGTCGGCTCAGGCGAGAGGGGCGGCTTTTTCAAGAGTGTGACGAACCGGACCGCGAGGCGAGCTTCACCATGGTGCGGCGACTGCGTTCCAGAAGCCAGACCAGCGGGAGCAGCAACAGACCGCAAACAATGAATACGACTCCCGATGTTTCCAACGATTCGAGGATATTTCTCGTTACTCCGAAAATGGCAAACAGGACCATCAGCATGCCGTAATTGACCCAAGCCACGCGGCGGCACCTAATGCCGGCTGTCATCTGCGCTACGGCAAAGAAAATGCATGCCGTCACCGCCAGCGCGGCGCACCACGAGTCTTTCCATCCGGGAATATCGCTGAACATTCCCAGCATGGCGACGCAGGTACCCGAAGCAGAGAGCATCCACCAGCGCCAGGCGTGTTCCTTCGGCTTGATCAGCGCGTAGAGCAGCAGTGGCGTCAGACAGAGCAGGGCGTCGACCACGCCGGGCTCTTCGCGGTCGAACAGGGCAGAAGCTTGAATGAGGCAGATGAAAGCCACGGCTGACGGGAGGGACACCCAGCTGTAATTGCGGCAGATGCCGGAAGCGTTGCGCCATTTTTCTCCGAGCAGCCACCAAAACGTCCCGATAAGCAACAGCCCAATGACTGTCTGGTCGGAGGATAAGCCGAAGTTCAGCGGGGAATTCCCCTTGTCGCACATCGCCATCCACAGAGCAACGTTGCCGGCGGCCACCACCCCGACCATCACCACCTGACGTGTGAGAAACGGGATCAGTGCAATCCCCAGGAAAAAGATCAGCGCCCCCTCCACCCCTTCCTCGAACCAATGGTAAAGAGTATGGCACATGATGATGTCAGCGCCCCATATCCCTGCACCGATGAGCGCCATCCCCTGGGCCAGCCTCGGTTTTTTCACGCGCCACCTGTACCAGCCGAGTACGGTCGATGCCAACATCACCGCCCCGATGCTCAGTTTCGCCCCGTTGTTCCATTCCTCCCAGTGCGCAGCCATGAGCATGCCGACGCCGCAGACCAGCAGCAGCGCAGATAACAGTTGCAGGCAGAGAGTAAGCCACTCGGATGCGGAGGAACGTTGAGCCAGCAGATAGTGCCGTATGGCCGCCACTTGCCGGGGGGAGATAAGCCCCGCCTCACGCAGCTCTTCCAATTCATTGGGTTTGATGGACATCTCGCCGGTCATTCTAATGGCGGATGTTTGCCATGTCAAGAATGAACTAACTTATAGCCGAAAGTGAACTCATGATGAAAAACTCTTATCATGAACACATTGTGTAAAAACTTGACATAACAGGCAGAATGTGGTAGCATAGGTCTGTGAGGCGGATCCTGACAGTAGTGGCAGCAGTCGTGTTGGGGGGCGTGGTCGCCGTAGCCGATGTGGTGAGCGATCTTCGCCCGGCGATTCGTGATGCCGCGCGGCAGAATGGAGTGGATCCGGTGCTCATGGAAGCAATTATCCGCCACGAATCGGCCAATGCCACCTCGCGCGCGGCACGCACCAAAAACAACCTTGCCGGAATCATGGGACGCCGCGGGCAGCGTGCATACTCGTCTAAGGAAGAGTGCGTGAAGCACCTGGGTTCCATCTTGGCCAAGTACAGGGCACGCGGTCGTGTGACCGTGGCGCAAATCGGGCGGGTCTACTGCCAGACGCGCAGTCCGTGGGCGGCAAATGTCCGTTCTTTCATGAGCCGCATACGTGCCGGACGTTGGGGGGATGTGAGCATCTATCACCAGCCGGTGACTCCGGGAAAAGGGCAGTCGTGACGGGTTGGCAGAGACTCGGCTCAGGGCAGGTCGTGTCGAAGAGCGCGGGATTGCTCCGCATCCGGGCATATATCGAGCAGCGCGAGGGCATCGTCGCTCAATCCGTCCATGATTTCAAGGTCTGCTTCTGAGCGAATGGAGTAATAGTCTGCTCCGATCATGGCAGCGATTTCACGCAGACCGCCCGTGAGGGGTTGAGCAATGAGCGTCCGCAGCTCGCTGTCAAGGTACGGATCGACCCGACCGGTTCCCTCGTTGTTGAGTACGGCAATGATCCGCTTGCCGGGAGCCAGCTGGGGAAGAAATTGGGAGGCCGCCGTGTCGCGCAGCAGCGAGATGTCGCCGATGAGTGCGCATGAATAAGAGGCATCTACGCAATTGCCCAGAAAACCCGACAAGGCGCCATCGCTTCCGCCGGCCAGCAAGGTGGCGTGCAGGCAGAGAGTAGGAACATGGTGCTGGGCGTAGTCGTTCCATAGCTGCACGACGCTTGGGCTGCCCAAGTGGAGTACATCCGCCAGACAAGCGTACTGCGAGAAAGCGCGGATGAGAGCGGCGTCGCTCTCCGGGTATGCGAGCAGCAGCTCTTCCACCTTGCCCGCATAGCGTCGCCCGAGTGGCAGATAGTTTGCCGGGTCCCCCACATGCGGCACATCGTCGAGGGCCTTGACCACTTGTTCAGGTTCACCCTCAATGACCGTGGTATCGCGTTTCAGTCCGGCGAATCCGGCTCGGGTGATGGAGTACACCCGGGTGCCGGGAATTTCTTCCAGCGCTCGCCAAAAGGGGAAAGAGGGAACTGCCCCCACGCGCAACACGTAACGCGGCGGGGCATCGGTGAGCAGGTCACTCCCCCCATCCAACAACAGCCCTCCCACTTTCTCTCGCAATCCACTGGCAGCATCCGCCACGACCGGCGCCTTGAGCGTGCGTGCCAACCACAGCGCGGCTTCCTGCTCATCCGGGTCGAGAGCCCCGAGCATCAGCACCAGACTCTCTTGTTGCGCCTCGCCGTGCAGCAGTCGAGACAGCTCGGCCAGTGAGCCGCGAAAGAGAGGACGCAGCGGAGCATCCGCCACCTCCGGCGCCGTCGCCGTTGGTGTACTGCGCATGCCCTCCACACAGCAAAGTCGCAGATGCACGGGAAAACCATCCCGGCACAGGTCAACCATATCCGGCAGTTCGGTGATGCTGCAGGGCATGTGAAGCGTGAGGGTAGGGGCGTAGAGACCAAAGAGCCCATCCTGTTCAATGCGGGCGTAGGCGCCGGCACCCTCCGCCGGTTCCAGGTCATCCAGCGTCACGACAATCAGGGGGCGTCGTTCGTAAAAAGCCTCCATCACAGCGGGAAGAATATCCGCTGCATTGGCGCCGCTGCCGACTACCACCGCCACACCGCGTCCGGTCGCCTGCATACGCCCGAGTGCGAAAAATCCGGCGGACCGCTCGTCCTGCACCTGCCAGCGGTGGATCGAGGGACATTGAGCCAGCGCCGTGAGCAGGGGAGTATTCAGTTCTCCGGGGCAGCACACCCACTCTGCTATCCCCGCCTGCGCGCATATCGTGATAAGTCGATCCATCTGCCGTACTCGCTCCCTTCCTTTTACCACGCAACTTATCGGAATGCAATACTAAACAGGAAATAGACTTCACAAGCGCTGACCGGGCGTGTATAATGGCGGGCGCATGCAGCAGGATCGACCCAAGTGGGGGGCCTTCTGGAGTCTCGTTGTCATTCAGTCGATGAACTCGCTGAATGAAAAAGGCGTTCAGTTTTTGCTCATCGCGCTGGGGATATGGTTGGGAGAGGCGTTGCAGTACCCGCTTTCCGTTCTGATTGTGCTGCCGTTTGTCATTTTTTCGCCCCTAGGCGGGTGGATAGCGGATCGGTATTGTCGCACGCGTCTGTTGCAGAGCATGGTGCTGCTGCAGGTGGCAGCGCTGGCGGGGATGACGTTCGGTCTTTTCATGCAGAGCATCGGTGTAGCTGTCGGCTTTTTCACGGTGTTCTGCGTGCAGGCCATGTTTTTCAGCCCGGCCAAAAAGGGACTGGTCAAAGACATGGTCGGCTCGCGGCATATCGGTTTTGCCAGCGGCATCCTTGAGATCACTTCCATGCTCGCCCTCCTGCTCGGACAGATCGGTGCGTTGGGCATCGTGTACTACTTGCTGCGTCGCTGGGGTGACGACGGCGGCTGGCAGGCGGCGGCCTGGCCTTGTGCAGCGGCCACTTTTGCCGCCGTGGCGGTGCTGTTGCTCAGCCTTGCCCTTCCGCGTTTCCCGGTGGAGGGGCGGCGCGCCTTTGAGTGGCGCATCTGCTGGGAGCATTTTGCCCAGCTTCGTCTCTTGTGGAATGATCGCATCCTGCGCTTCAGTGAGGTCGGCATTGGCTATTTCTGGTTCATCGCGGGGGTCATGATGCTCATCGCCCTGCAGATGGCTCAGGATGCTCAGGGAGCCACTGCCCCGACCGGCGCGGACTTCATGCAAATCCTCGGTCAGCAGAGAGATTCTGCCGCGCTGATAGCCTGGATCAGTGGCGGCTCCGTGTTGGGCGGAGCTCTAGCTTCTTGTCTTTGCGCCCGTTCAATCCGCACCTCGCTCGCGCCTCTCGGCGGCTTGGGAATGTGCCTTTCCTGCTTCGCTCTCGTTTTCCTCCCCTACGGTCACCCGCTCTTCTTCCTGGCTCTCGCTTGCGCGGGCGCCACCGCCGCCGGCTACCTCGTCCCTCTCAATGCCTTGCTCCAGGATCATGCGGATGATGATAAACGCGGGGACGTGATTGCCGCCGGCAATCTAGTTGACTGCGCTCTCGGCATGTTGGCCGTGGCGGTGCAGCTTGCCATGCGCGCTGCGGGCTTGAGCGGTCGCATGCAGTGCGCTGTTCTGGCCGTTTCCTCCGCCCTGATCACGCTTTACTTGCTTCGCCAGTTACATCATTTCAACAGACATTCGCATTGAGGTCTGTTTTTTTATAATCATTTGTCAATCAACTGAATCAGCCGAAATTCGGGTGCGCATCTCTTTTCAAATGCGATTAGCAAGCAAAAAAACATAAGGCTCTGATCAGGAATGGTTGTTATAACAGATATGCGC
>CANQAC010000035.1 GCA_947589345.1 uncultured Akkermansia sp. | reverse complement strand
GGAACTATCGGACACGGAAGACGTTGAGGCGGCTTTCTTTTTCATTATCGTGCAGCTGCGTTTCTTCACACCATGACGTACAGGCAACACCTCTACCTGTCATGTCGCTCGATGCTACACAACACGCAAACCGCTGCCTGCCCTGCAAACCTCACTATCAGTTTACCTCCCATTCCTTTCCCGTCAAGCAAATAATCATTCAAAGCTCTAACAGGCAAGGAGGGGCGTGTTGGTTGCGCCTGACAGGGGTGCGGGAGGCTCCTGCATGCAAAAGCTGCGCGGGCAGATGGGGACGGTGGACAAGCGGCTCAGGCTCAGGATGGCGGAGGAACCCGGCTTTCGTCGTTCTTGCCAGAGCCGGGAAACCGTGCTACAATGCCCCCGCATGATGACATTCTACGAGGAACTGCAATGGCGCGGGCTGATTAGTCAGATTTCGGATGAGAAGCTGATTGACAAGCTGAATGCGGGGGGGATGACCTGCTACATAGGCACGGATCCCACGGCCGGGAGCTTGCATTTGGGGCATTATTCGAGCTTCCTCATCACGAAACGCCTGCAACGCGCGGGGCATCACCCCTTGCTGTTGGTGGGGCTGGCCACCGGGCTCATCGGCGACCCGCGCGGCACGGTGGAGCGCGAACTGCAGCAGAGAGAGCTCGTGATGCGGAATTATGAGAGCCTGCGGGCGCAAGTGGAGAACGTGTTCGGGTTTGAAGTGGTCAATAATTATGATTGGATCAAGGATTTGAACGTGATCGACTACTTCCGCAACTACGGCAAGTTCATCAACGTCGGCTACATGCTCAGCAAGGATCACGTGCGCCGCCAAATGGAAACCGGCATCTCCTACGCCGAGTTCTCTTACATGCTCATCCAGGCCATCGACTTTAAGCACCTGCACGAGACGCGCGGCGTGGATCTGCAGGTGGCCGGCAGTGACCAGTGGGGCAATATCACCACCGGCATCGAACTCATCCGCAAGACCACGGGGGACGAGGTGTACGGGCTGACCATGCCGCTGGTGACGGACAGCCAGGGCAACAAGTTCGGCAAGAGTGAGGGCAACGCCCTGTGGTTGGACAAGGAGAAGACAAGCCCCTACGAACTCTACCAATTTCTCGTGAATACGGAGGATTCTCAGGTGATCAGCTACCTCAAACGCCTCACCTTCCTCACGCCCGAGGAAATCATGGCCATTGAAGCCGAACACGCCGCTCACCCGGAGCAGCGCACGGCCCAGAAAGCTCTGGCTCGTGAGATCATCACCGATTTGCACGGGGCGGCGGAGTTCGACAACGCCGTGCAGATCAGCGCCAAACTCTTCGCCGGGGAGTACGCCGACATGAGCTTGCGGGATATACGCAGCGGGCTGCGTGGCGCTCCTCAGGTGAACTTGCCGCTCGGCGTTCCTCTGCCGGAGGCTCTGGTCACGGCGGGTATATGCGCCTCCAAACGCGAGGCGCGTGAATTCGTGGGCAACGGAGCCATCTCGGTGAATGGCCGGGTGGTGACCGACCCCGCCTACACGTTCGCGCCGGAGCATGCGTTGCACGGAGAGCTCTTCATCGTGCGGCGCGGCAAAAAGAAGTTTTTCCTGGGCAGCTTCGCATGAAGGCCTTCTTCCCAGTGATGCTCTCGGTCGCGTGCGCCGTCGGCGCCCTGGAGCCTGCGCCGGAGACTTCCCCTTACCCGGCGCCGCCAACCCCTCAGCAGCTTCAGACCATGCCGGCGGAGCAGCTGGAAGCCGCCCGCTGCGCCATGAAACGCGTGCTCTTGCTGAGCGCCCTCTACCTGACCCAGGACCGCCACCGAACGACTCCGGAGCACGCGGCGGAGTGCCTGGCTCTGGCTCGGCGTTTGCAGGCTCCGGCGGAGTACGTGCAGCTGCTCGAAGTCGCGGCGCAGGGGGACTTGGGGGGACAGGCCCATTACCTG
Organism: uncultured Akkermansia sp.; assembly: GCA_947589345.1. GTDB lineage: Bacteria > Verrucomicrobiota > Verrucomicrobiia > Verrucomicrobiales > Akkermansiaceae > Akkermansia. The sequence goes on along the minus strand of CANQAC010000035.1, from coordinate 22,264 downwards.
CATCGCTCGGCCTTGCGGAATGTGGTGGCCGCCTATGGGGTGGATGCCGTTGCCGTGCGTCTCCTGGCGGAGACCGTCCATTGCACGGCTCAGCAGGCTCGTGAGCTGGACGAGTGGCTGCCCATGCGCCATGTCTTCAACCTGGTGCCGGACGCCGATCTCACGTCGGAGGATATGAACAAGCAATTATCCGCCCTGCGAACGCTCTTCGAGCGCATGAGTGAGCAGTACGCCAAAGTGACCGACCGAGCGAGCGCCGATGCCGCCGCTGAGGCGCTGCTTGACGCCCTGCAATACGTGAGTCAAACCTCCTATATTCGTCTTATTGTCAACAAGCAACGCAGTACTGACTTCCCCGGGTACGCCCGCATCGTGGGGGAAGCCGCCGGTCAGCTCAGGAAGCATCGCGTCCGCCTCCTTGAGGCATCGTTTTACGGCTCTTTCAAGCTGGCTGCGCTGGATGAACTGCTGTGTTTGTGAGAGCGGGCGCGCAGAAAAATAAAAAAAAGATTCAAGCATATCTTGAAAAACTTGAAAAGGCGTGCTAGAATAGAACCAAGCCGTGCTAGAATCAAGTCGGCGCCGTGGGGGCATTGGTGCCCGGGAAAAGTAATCAGAAACAGATGTTAAATTCGTCACTTAATCCGGATCGAGCGACACTCAATTTTCTCAACGCTTACACTGAAAATGTTCGCGATGAGGGCGAAAAACTGCAAAAAGAAGGCGCCGTGACTCAGATCTTCGGCAACCACCTTTTTATTCAAGGTCGCGTCGAGACGAAAAAGGGTGCGTTTCGCACCAGCCTGAGGCTGCAGGGTAACAAGTGGTATGGGTCATCCACGGCGGAGGATGAGGAAATTTCCGGCGCCTGCCTGGTGGCCACGATGATCGAGCGTTTGTACCGCGGCACCAGCATGCCGGAGAGTCCCAATGAACTCAATGAAATACCGCTCACGGACGTCCTGGAGGAGAAGTTGGGACGCGATCTCGACGCCCGCGAGGAGGATTACGTCAACCGCCTTGAAAAACGCTATCGCCGGTTTTCCATTGAGCAGGAAATTCACGACCATGACCTGGTGCGTCTCAACCCGCGCTGGGAAATTACCGGGTACGAGGCGCTGGAGCTGTGGCCAAGCCCGCCGCGCAATATCCTGGAGTTCTGGAATTACATAGCCTACGCCTTTGCGAAAAAGCGCATCAGCTTCCCCACGTTCATGAGCGTGGTGACGGATTTGGGCAAGGTGCAGACCCGCATGCGCGAGTGGGAGCACGAGAAGGAGATCAACACGTGGTACGAGCGTATCCGCAACATCAATGAGCGCCCGCCTCAGCCCCCGCGCACCAATCTGCACATGCGCCTCGTCTCCACCATCAATGAGGCCCACTTCGAGTACCGCCACATGGATGCCGACGAGTGGCAAGTCATCCGCGAAAAAGCTCAGTTGGATGAATTGATGAGCGGCTTTATTCGCGGGTCGTACAAGATGGATCCGCAGTCGGACATCCTGCTCAACGTGCTGAACGATTACAGCAAGCGCGAGGGCGCCGTGATGCTTGATCTGGATAAGGACGAGGCTTGTCGCGTGATGAATCGTCTCTTCCACCAGCCCGCTCTCAAAGGCTACCTGCTCAACCTCGACGATTGCTACTTCAAGGTGGTGAAAGAGCCGCTCAAGTGGATATGCATCGATGACCCGATCGTGCCGGATTGCTACGGCTTGCAGCTGGTGACGGCGGCGGGCGTGCACGTCACCCACTCCGTGCGCCAGCTCCCCGGGCAGGAAGAGCTTTACCAGTCCGATGAAACGGTGTTCCCGGGACCCCCGCGTTGGATGGAGGGCACCGAAGTGGAGCCGCGCTACTCCATCCCCAAAGCGGTCATTGACAGCTTGGACGGCGTGGAGTTCCTGCGCAAGATCGGCGCCACGCTGCCCCCCAGCATGGAGGAACGCGTGGTGGATATCGAGATGATCCCCACCTTCCACATGAAGATAGCCAAGGGGCTCACCAGCGTGGATACCGAGCATGTGCTTCTGGAGGTGACGGCGCAGGACAAGCCCGGTCGTCGCAAAGAGCGTTTGGGCAAGGATGATTGGGAGGTGCTTGAGCAAGTGCGCGTGAAGGATGGCACGCTCTTGCGCTTCATTCGTGATTACCTCTACCCCATCCCCGGCATGATCGAGGAAATGACCTTCACTTACGGTCTGCCGCGAACCAAGGAGGATGACGCGCCCGATGACAGCGGCAACAAGCGCTTCTCTCAGGAAATTGAAAAGTGGCTCAAGGGCATCTACGGCAGCAAAGCGGATATCCCCGGCAACGTCTTCAAAACGCGCATCACCAAGCAATTCCCCGAAAAGTTCGCCGAGTGGGTGAAATCCATCCCCGAAACCGTCCATGTCGAGATGGACAGGGGACTGCAATCCCTGCTGGACGACCCCGTCGCGGCTTCGATCCGCTTCGAAGTGGTGAAGCAGGAGATCGACTGGTTTGACCTGCGCGTCGTCTTTGATGTGGAGGGCCTCACCCTGACCAAGGAGCAAATCCGTTCGCTGGTGGCTGCTCGCGGCGGCTACGTGCGCATGGAGGACGGCACCTGGATGCGCCTGGAGATCAAGCTCAACGAGGATGAACGCGATGCCGTGACCAAGCTCGGTCTCGATCCCTATGACCTGTCCGGTGAAACGCACCGCATGCACGCCCTGCAGCTTGCCGATCCACGGGCGGCCGAGGTGTTCGACCCGCAGGCCTGGGCAAAAATCAAGGAGCGCACCGCCGAGATCCAAATCGACGTGCAGCCCGATGTGCCGTCCGGCTTGCAGGCCACCCTGCGTCCCTACCAGGTGGAGGGCTTCCATTTCCTGGCCTACCTCGCGGTCAATGGCTTCGGCGGCATTTTGGCGGATGACATGGGCTTGGGCAAGACGATTCAGTCCATCACCTACGTCCTGTGGCTGCGCGAGGAGTGGATGCGCAATCACTCCGGCAAGGGCAAGAAGAAGGAGCCGGTGCCGCCGGTGCTCATCGTGTGCCCGAAGTCCGTGCTGGATGTATGGGCGGGGGAGACTGAGAAGTTTGCGCCCGGCGTGCGCGTGATGGTCATTCGCAACAAAGAGCAGGCCGACGTCAAGCATATCCTCTCGGAGGTGGACATGGTGGTCATCAACTACGCTCAGCTGCGTGTGTGCGGTGATCAGATCAACTCCATCAAGTGGCTCACCGTCATTTTGGATGAGGGCCAGCAGATCAAAAACCCGGATTCCAAGGCTGCCAAAGCCGCGCGCGAGATCATCGCGTACAACCGTCTGGTGCTCTCCGGCACCCCCATTGAGAACCGCCTGCTGGATATGTGGTCGCTCATGGCCTTTGCCATGCCGGGGGTATTGGGCAGCCGCGCCTACTTCAAAAAACGCTTCGATAAGCGGAAAGATGCGCAGAGCCAGAACCGCCTGGCTGCCCGGCTCAAGCCCTTCCTGCTGCGTCGCACCAAGCAGCAGGTGGCCAAAGATCTGCCGCCGCGCACGGAGGAGGTCGTGCTGGCTCAAATGGAGGGAATCCAGCTTCAACTGTATCGCCACGAGCTGCGCCAGATCCAGAAGGCGCTGCTGCGTCTCGACTCCAACGAGGAGGTCAAGAAGAACTCCTTTGCCATCTTGCAGGGCCTCATGAAGCTGCGCCAGATATGCTGCCACCCGGCTCTGCTCCCCGACTTCAAGGAAATCGTCGAGAAGCGCGGGCTGAAGGCAGACCTCGGCACGGCGGAACTCAACTACCGCGATGTGAGCAGCGCCAAGCTCAACGCCCTCTTCTACCTGCTCGACCAACTCCGCGAGGAAGGTCACAAGGTGCTGGTCTTCTCCCAGTTCGTCAAGATGCTTGACATCATCAAGGACCGCCTGGTGGAAGAAAATCGCACCTTCCATTATCTGACCGGGCAGGTGAAGGACCGCAAGGGCGTCATTGAAAGTTTCCAGACGACGAAGGAGCCGAGCGTGTTCCTCTTGTCGCTGAAGGCCGGCGGCGCCGGGTTGAACCTGACGTCCGCCTCCTACGTGGTGCTCTACGATCCGTGGTGGAACCCCGCCGTGGAGAGTCAGGCTATCGACCGCACGCACCGCATCGGTCAGAAGAACAAGGTGATAGCCTACCGGCTCATCACCCGCGATTCGGTGGAGGAGAAGATCCGCAAGCTCCAAATCCTGAAGAGCCAGCTGGTCACTAATGTGTTGGGTGACGATGGCTTCGCCTCGAGCCTCGACCTCAAAGACCTGCAATTTATCCTGGCTCACGGTGGTGAGGATGATTCGGACATGCCGGAAGATCCGGAGCTGGCGGGGGACGAATAATTGGCACCAGCTGAAGCCCCGTGTACCACAAGCCTTTCATCGCTTTCGCATGTTGCGCGGTTTCGGCGTTGCTGGCGGCATGCGGAGACAGCCGAAGCACGGCGGAAAAAGCGGCGGAGCAGGGGGTGCTGCTGCTGGGGAACAACTCCGAGCCTCAGAGCCTGGACCCCCACAAGGCCACTGCCGTGGCCGACGGCAAAATCATTTCGACCATTTTGGAGGGACTCGTGCGTCCGGACCCGCAGAACCCTTCCGGGGTGTTGCCGGGCGTTGCAGAATCGTGGGAGCGCGACGAGTCCGCCACGCGATGGGTGTTCCGCCTGCGCGCCGCCGCGTGGAGCGATGGCCGGCCCGTCACATCGCGCGACTTTGCCTATGCTTTTCGGCGCATCCTGCACCCGCATTTCGGCGGAAAGTATGCGGAGATGCTCTACCCGCTGCGCGGGGCGCAAGCTTTCAACCGCGGCGAGCTCGCGTGGGAGCAGGTCGGGGTGCGCACGCCGGATGACCGAACACTCGTGCTGCAGCTTGAAGCGCCGGAGCCTCAACTGCTGCGCCGTCTGCTGCACTACACGTGGTATCCGTTGCCGGCTCACCATGTGGAGAGCTTGGGTGGCATGCTGGATCGGCGCAGCCTGTGGTCGCGGGTGGAAAATTGGGTGTCTAATGGCGCCTACGTGCCGCGTGAACACCGGCTCAATGACTTCCTGAGCGTGGCGCCCAATCCCCGCTACTGGCGCGCGCGCGAAGTGCGCAACCGCGGCATACGCTTCCTGCCCATTGTGAATGGCTACACCGAGACGCGCATGTACTTCGGCGGCAAACTCCACATCTCCAACAACGTTCCGCCGGAGATGCTCGACTACGCCCGCGCCCGCGCACCGCGCGAGTTCTGCCGCGATGCGTACTACTGCACCATCTTTTACCGACTCAACACCACCCGCCCCCCGCTGAACGACCCGCGGGTGCGGCGCGCGCTCTCGCTGGCCATCGACCGCGAATCTCTCGTGCGCCGGGTGGTGCGTGGCGCCGGCACGCCGGCCTACGGTTTCACGCCGCCCACTCCCGATTACCGGGATGCGGCGGATGCTGAAATGGCGGGCATGTCCCGTGCCGAGCGCGAGCAAACGGCGCGCCGACTGCTTGCCGACGCCGGTTTTCCCGGCGGTCAGGGCTTTCCGACGCTGGAGCTGATGACCACGTCGCGCGACGTGCAGCGGGTGATGGCCGAGAGCATTCAGGCGATGTGGGCAAGCGTCCTCGGGGTGCGCGTCGAGATCCGCGCGTGCGAGTGGACCGCCTACAAGGCGGCTCAGCAGAATGGCGAGTACGACATCTCCTCCTGCTCGTGGAGCGGCGACTTTTTGGATCCCGCCACCTTCGTGGAACTCTGGCGCAGCGGCGCCGGCAACAACTGCACCGGCTGGGGCAGCCCGGCCTGCGATGAGCAGCTCGACGCCGCCCGCCGTTCCACGGACCCCCGGCGCAGACTCGCGCACCTGGCCGCTGCCGAGCGGGAAGTGCTGCGCTCTTGCCCCGTGATCCCCTTGTACTGGAGTGAACGCACCTACATGAAGGCTCCCGGCGTGAGCGGGTGGCATCCTCTCTTGTTGGACAATCACCCCCTAGATGCCGTGGGGGTGCAACCCGCCGACCGACCATGATCAAGTTCCTTGCAAAGCGTCTCGGACAGGGAGCGTTGGTGCTTTTCGTGCTGGAATCGCTGACCTTCTTCCTCGTTCGCGCGCTCCCGGGCAACCCGTTTCTCGGGGAGCGCCAACTGCCGGAGCACGTGCTGGCTCAGCTCAATTCGCTGTACGGCTTGGATACGGGCGTCTGGGAGCAATTTGCCCGCTACTGGAAAGCCATTTTGCTGCATGGCGACTTTGGTCCCTCCCTCGTCCGCGAGGGCGTCCAGGTGTCGGAGATTATAGCGCAGGCCTTCCCCGCGTCGCTGCAGTTGGGGTGCGCGGCCATGGCCCTGGCCGTGGCGGTCGGCATCCCGGCCGGCATGTTCGCCGCTCACTGGCGCAATCGCTGGCCGGACGCCCTGTTCATGCTGGCGGCCATTGCCGGCATCTGCATCCCTTCTTTCGTCCTGGCTCCCGTGTTGGGAATCACCCTGGGCGCGCACGTGCCCGGGCTGAGCGTGGCGGGGTGGGACAACCCGCTGTGCCTGCTCTTGCCGGCCGTGGCGCTGGGCGCAGTCAATGCGGCCTACGTGGCCCGGCTGACGCGCGCCGGCATGGTGGAAGCTCTCTCCTCCGACTTTGTCCGCACAGCTCGCGCCAAGGGGGCGGGGGCGGCTCGCATCCTGTGGGTGCATGCGCTGCGCAGCGGGTTGATGCCGGCTGTGTCGTACCTGGGGCCGGCCTTTGCGGCGCTCATCACCGGTTCCTTCGTCGTGGAGTCCTGTTTTCAGGTGCCGGGGCTCGGTTTGCATTTTGTGAATGCCACCACCGATCGCGATTATTTCCTCATTCAAGGGCTCGTCTTCTGCTATGGCGTGCTCATCGTAGCCGCCAACCTCGCCGTGGATTTGTTCCTGGCATGGCTTGACCCACGCATGCGTTCATGAAGTATTCCCTCCCGACAAGCTCCCGCTCCCTCCGCCAGGATGCTCTGCGCCGCCTGGCCCGCAACCGCGTGGCCGTCTGCTCCGTCGTTTTTCTGGTCGGGATGTTCCTGGCGTGCTTCCTGCTGCCCCTCTTCCCCTGCATCCCCGACCCGAATGTCACGGACCTCGAGCACATCGCCTCCGCCGGTTCCTGGCAACACTGGCTGGGTACCGACCACTTGGGGCGCGATATGCTCGCGCGCGTGCTGTACGGCGGGCGGATTTCCCTGCTCGTCGGGGTATTGGCCACGGCGGTCACCGTGTGTGCCGGCGTGGTCTATGGCCTGCTGGCGGGCTATGTCGGCGGGCGTACGGATGCCTTCATGATGCGCGCCGTGGATGTCCTCTTTGCGCTGCCTTTCATCGTGGTGGTGGTGGTGTTTTCGCTGAGCATTGAGCAGCCCTGCCGGGAGCTGACGGAATGCGTCGTGCGCGTCACGGGGTGGAGCCGGGATGCCGTCGCGCCTCTCTTGGGGCTCGTCCCCGTCTTTTTGGCGATCGGTGCGCTCGGCTGGCTCACGCTCGCCCGGATTGTGCGCGCGCAAACCCTCGTGCTGCGCGAGCAGGAGTTTGTTCTGGCGGCGCGTTCTCTGGGTCTCAGCCATGTCACGATTCTGTTCCGCCACATCGCGCCGAACCTGCTGGGTCCCGTCATTGTGTACACGACCCTGGCCGTGCCCGGCATCATCCTCACGGAATCGACGCTCTCCTTCATCGGTCTCGGCGTCAAGGCCCCGAATTCATCGTGGGGAACGCTCATCAAGGAAGGGGCCGACCGCATGGAGGTCGCCCCGGAGCTGCTGCTCTACCCCGCTCTCTTCTTTTGCCTCACGCTTCTCGCCCTCAACTTCCTGGGCGATGGATTGAGGGATGCTTTCGATCCCAAATCCGCCCGGGACTAGGCGCGCCGTCATTCCCGGCAGAGGGCGCGCACGGCCGTGCGCACGCAGAGCGGGCAGGGTACGCGCCCGTCGCGCTTCAGTTGCTCGCATCGGTCAGCCCCCAGTGTGCGCACGAAGAGCTCACGCAGTTTGCCTTCTCGCTCGGGAGCCAGCGTGATGGCCGCGTACAGCGCACCGCAGGTGCCGCCGGGCGCTTTCCCCACGTTGCAGTTTTTCATCGCGGGCGTCAGGTCGTCCCTTCCCATGGCGGCGCACACCGTCTGGGCGCAGTTGAGGTGAAGAGGCGGTTGCCGGAAGAGGGAGAGCGCTTTTTGCTCGGCGGGTGTCAGCTGTGTATCCATACCGTTTTCAAGTAATTTTCAGGTGCAAAATCGAAAGGCATCGGTTGTTCCTCCAGTTGCGCCCCGGCCGGTGCGCCGGCTTCCACCATGCTCCTGAAGGCCGCCGAGCTCAGGCTGCGGCAGTTGGTCGTGCAAAGCATGCGCCCATGCTCGGCCAGGCACCTCGCCGCGCTCTTCACCAGCTCGGCGTAGTCGCGCTCCGCTCGCCAGACGCGTCCCCGCGCGTCCCGGGAGAAGGTCGGCGGATCGAGGATAATCACATCAAAGAGCCGGCCTTGCCGCGCGAAGCTCCCCAGCCAGTGCAGGGCGTCCCCCTTGCAGAAGAAGTGCAGGGAGGGATCCACGCCGTTGCTCTGCATGTTTTCCCGGCAGTGCGTGAGGCACGCTTGAGCCAGGTCGAGCGTCGTTGTCTGCGCTCCCGCCATCGCGGCGCACACCGAGAAAGCTCCCGTGTAGGCGAAGAGGTTGAGCGCTTTCATCCCGGGTCGGCAAATTCGGCGCAGGCGCAGGCGGTTGTCGCGTTGGTCAATAAACAGCCCCTGCGAGTATCCGCTCTGCATATCCATCATCAGTCGCACCCCATGTTCCAGCACCGGAAACCGCACGGGCTGCGCCGGCGGGCGCATGGGGTGCGGCGCGCGTTTGTCTCCTTGGGCCAGTCGCTTGATAAACACATCCGCCCAGCTCGCCCTCAGCCACTCCTCCAGCTCCTTCGGCATCTCCGCATCGCGCAGGGAGACCAGGTAGCGTCCCGCCAAGGCATCCACACTCACCCCGCGCCACAGCATCCCCTCCGGCACGACCCGGTAGGCGTTCGTATCCGGTTCCAGCCGCTCGCGCCGCGTGCTCAGCAGATGTTCCAGCCGGTTCTCCATGGCAGGGGTTCGCGGGAGTCAAAGCGCGTCGGATGCCGCCCGGCGTATCGTGTCAGCCATGGTGGTGAGGGCGTTGGCGCGCGTGGAAGCGAGATGCTCCTTGAGCCCGCTGGCGTCGAGGCGTTTCAAGTCGGCCTCCAGAACTTCCTGCGGGGTCAGCCCGGAGAGCAGTCGGATGAAGATGGCGATGAGCCCCTTCGTGATCAATGAATCGCTATCCGCGTGGATGATGAAGCGCCCATCCTTCACCTCGGCGCCGACCCATACCTGGCTTTGACATCCCTTGATCAGGTTTTCCGGGCGTCGGTATTCCTCCGGCATCGCGGGCAGGCTCCTCCCCAGCGAGATGATGTAGTCGTAGCGCTCCTGCCAGTCGTCAAAGACGGACAAGTCTTCCAGCAGCTCCTCCATGCGTTCGTTGTAGCTCATGACTTGGCCAGGGTGTAAAGCACGGCTTTTTGAGCGTGCAGGCGGTTCTCGGCTTCCGTGAAGATGGCTCCGGCGTGAGCCTCCAGCGTCTCATCGCTGATCTCGTAGCCCCGGTAGGCGGGCAGGCAGTGGAAAACGCTGTGCCCCGGCGCCGCGTGCGCCAGCAGTTCGCGGTTGACTTGGTAGGGGAAGAACGCCTGTTCTTTCGTCCCCTTTTCCTGTTCCTGCCCCATGGAGATCCAGGTGTCCGTGTTGATGACGCAGGCGTCGCGCACCGCCTCCTCCGGGTCGGTCGTGCAGATGATGCCCGGGCAATCGAGCTGCTCCAGCAGTTGCCGGTCGGGCAAAGCTTGTTGCGGACCGCCCAGCGCCAGGGTGAACCCGAGCCGCTTGGCCGCCCACATCCACGAGCGCCCCATGTTGTTGCTCGTGTCGCCCATGAACGCGATCTTCATGTCCTTCCACGCCCCCACGCCGTAAATCTCTTCCAGCGTCAGCAGATCGGCCAGAATCTGGCATGGATGCTCCCGGTCCGTCAGCGCGTTGATCGTCGGTATGCCCGACCAGCGGGCAAACTCCTCCACCTCGCTCTGCTCGTAGGTGCGTATGATGGCCCCGTGCACCATCCGCCCCAGCACGCGCGCCGTGTCCTTCACGGGCTCCCCGCGCCCCAGCTGCATGTCCCGTGTGGAAAGAAACATCGGCCGCCCTCCAAGCTCACATACCCCCACTTCAAACGAAACCCGCGTCCGCGTGGATGATTTGGAAAAAATCAGCGCCCACGTTTGCCCGCGCAGCGGCTGCTCCGCGTGCCGCCCGCGTTCTCCTTTCAGCTTGTGCCCCAGCGCAAGCAATTCCTGGATTTGCTCGCCGCTCAGTTCCTGGATGGATAGCAGATTCTTCATGTGCGTGTTCGGGAAAGGCGCCATTATACCACCACCCAACCCTTTGTAAAGATTTAACCGCATCACCTCGCCCCTTCACCCATACCTGTCCCAATAAAATGAGCGCGCAAATTCCCTGAAATCGTGAATCGTGAATCGTGAATCGTAAATCGTAAATCGTAAATCGTAAATCGTAAATCGTAAATCGTAAATCGTAAATCGTAAATTCTCCACCTTTTCTTCCGCCAACTGCGCATCTCTTTTTAAATACGATGCGCTGCTGCGGCGGTCGCTTGTCCTAGCGCCAAGCTGCTTCGGTTATTTTTAACAGAATTTTTTTGTCAGTCCAACCTTCTCATTATCAAAAACTAATAAAATCATAACTCGTTCTTTTTCGGAGGTTCAGCAAAATTTTACTTGCGCATCGCATTTAAAAAGAGATATACTCCAAGAATCCTCAAATCTCTCGTTGTCTTTCCGAGGGGGTTGGGGGCTTTCTGAGTTCATTCACCTGTTTCTCGTCATGAAACTTCACCTTCCTTCGGGTCTTCGCAAGGCTCTCTTGGCTTGCCTTGCTGCGGTAGCTCTGCCCGCTGCCTCCATCCCCTCCACCATCGCCTCCGCCTCCGGCATCGCCGCCGTCTTCCTGGCTGCCAGCCAGCGGGCGGAAGCGGAGTTTACGGGTCCGGAGGGGGTGGAATGGGAGGGATCAGCACAGGAAGCGAAGGACATCTCCGACACAGTAGGAGAAAACGGATATGATGTAGGTACGGTCTCCTATTACTATTCGGAAGGCCAAGGAGAGGCCTTCAATCGTCTGAGATTTAACGGAGGATCAACAGAAAGCTCAAACCTCAAGCTGGAGATGAGATACGGCTGGATCACGTTGTCCGGCGACTTCAGCAAGGTTAAAAACTTGTGGCTTACAGCCAACCCCGGCGGCATCATTAAGATTGCTAAAGATGGGGATGCCGAGTCAGAAAAACTGACAGGACTGAATCTAGTCCAGGACATCTACGCGAACTTGGTGCAAATCCAGTTTGCGGAAGAGCAGACAGATCTTATAGCTAACCTCCACATCGGTACTGCAAGCTCTAGTCAGGGCGGCACAACAGATGTTGCCGTTCTCTGGGTTGCGGCTGACGTGACGACTACCGGAAAACTTGATGTCGTCGAAGATACCACGATTTCTGTGTCCAGTGAGAAGGCTTTAACAGTTGGTGGACTGGTTGGCTCCGCGGAAGGTACGAGCCTTGGGTTTGGAGCAACGCATGCGGGTACTCTCAAACTCAACGGCTCCACCGGTGAAAATGTCTCCGGGAAGCTCACCATCGCGGGCGACTTAACCATGAGCGGTGAAGTGACGCTTTCCTCCTCTGCGCAATTAATTGTTTCCGGCACATTGAAATCCGACAGCCTCACGAAACTGACTTTGTCGTCGAACAGCAAATTGGAGGCGGGAGTGAGCGGGGAGCTGACCATTACCAACCAGCTGACGATCGAGGGCGCCGCTACGCTGAAATTAGCTGACGGAGCCAAGCTGGCTTTCACTTCCCTTACCGGAAATGGATCGTTGACCATCGACCTGACAGGCATCACTTCATCATTAGAGGGCTATCAGCTTTTTTCGTCAACAGACGGCTGGTACGATACGTGGAAGTCAAAGATATCCCTCACTGCGACCGTCGGCCAATGGGAACTCCAATCTGACGGAACACTCAAAAGTACGTTGTCGGAGCTTACATGGAGCGGAAACCAAGCCAACTGGGGAGACTCCAACGCATTCAACTCTCAATGGGTGGATGGTTCAAGCGTTGTGTTTGGCGAGGTGACGACTAAGACCGTGAACATCAGTTCCACTGTAAAGACGTATGACATGAAGGTGGAAGCTAATGGCTACAGCTTCACGAGCTCCGGCGACAGTGAGCTTGATGTGGAAGGAACGTTGTCGTTGGCAGACTCCACTACAACGACTTTTGATGTTGAGACCACGGTGAGGGGCGACCTCAATGGCGGTTCATCCACAGCTGCCAACGTTCAGCTGGGAAAGGACATGCAGGTGCAGGGAACGTTGTCGGGGCAGCTGAAATTCAGCAAATATCCATCTGCGGCGGAGAATACCGTATGGCTTACCCTCGGTGTGGACGCTAATGATAATGCTCGTTCTCCGCTGGGAGATGGGCTGACCTTGGAGAATTTGGGGTTGGGGCTTTCTGTGAGGGAGGGAGGCAAAGTAACTTTCAAGACGGGAGCAGATGCTGAAATGTTCTCAAACCTCGACTTGAAGCTCGTCTCCGGAACTGTACAGTTTGACGGAGTTGCCTTCAAGCTTAAGAATTTGTACAGCGATGCCGACACCAACGTCACCATCGCTACGGCAGACTCCTCCAACAATAAGTGGCTTGAGATCACCAACGGCGGCGAATTGAAAGGAACTATGGAGATATCCGAATGGGGCGGACAGGTGATTCTCGGTGGTGATCTGGAGATCGGCGGATTGAAGCGTGACCGCGTGAGCTCGAGTCGAGCCGGTCAGTTCAAGTCGTTGACGGACAAAAAGAACCTGATCATCAACAATGACGCTGATTACACCGCCGCGGGACTCTGGCTCGGCACGTCGGCGGAAGATGCCGTCAACTTGGTGAAAAAAGGCAGAGGCAAGCAAACTCTCTCCAGCTCATCATCCAGTGACGACAAAAATGCAACGCACCTTTGGGGAAATGTGACCGTGGAGGAAGGAATCTTGGCTTTGGCAGGATCCGGAGCAGCCACGATTGAGGGAGATGTTACGGTGACAGGCGCGGCGGTAACGGTTGATGGTCAGCAAAACTATAATGTCTCGGCGGGTTTGGATGTCAAAGGCGCGACGACGATCAACGGGAAATTGGATGTGACCGGCGACATGGCTCTTTACAATGGGTTGACTTTGTCCAAGGGGGGCAAGGTATCCGGCAAATTCCATGTTGCATGGGATGGAGCTCTGACGCTTGGGGATGATTTGGAGGTTGGTAATTTGGCACGCGGCAATGCAGAAGACAAGGCAGCTGGTCAAAAGAGGGAAATTCTTCGCGCTGAATCTGTGGTCGACCACAGTGTGTATATCCTTTTCAGCGAGGAAGCAAACCTCAATGTGAGTGACCTGAATACCATGTACGAGGCCTTTGCCCCCAAGGGAGAGGAGAAGGTCGGGGGCAGCAGTACGGTCGGAGAGGGAACAGGCGTGGGCTACGGCATTGCCGGAAAGGCGGCTGGAAGCGCCGTAACGCTGGATCTGGCGACAAAGGCAGAAACGGGTTACGACTTCAAGATTCGCGGAGCGAACGTGACGCTCAACGGCGGCAGCTCGCTCACCATCGGAACGAGTTCATCCAAGAAGACGCTGGAGCTTGTGGATTCCACGCTCGTGCTGGGTGATCACACGCTTTCCGCCGGAGATCTCAGCGTGGGCGGGACTACCGGCTCGACGATTTCGCTCAACATGGGAAGCAACTCCACCGGTGTGCTGACTCTTACCGGGCTGAAGTTTGGTAGCGACGCTACGTTGACGATCAAACTGGCGGATTATACGAGTGGATCGGCGCATGATGAGTTCACGCTCTTCGGAGGGGAGAGTGTGAGTACGTGGCTCACAAATGAGCTTATTGCGAAGTTGAAATTTGTGGACCAAGCCGGTACAAGCATCAGTAACGTCACCCTCAGCACGGACGGGAAATTGACCTGGAGCGAAACGCCGAGTGAGGGCGTGTACTGGGGCGGAGGCAGCGGGGAGACGGGGGAGCTGACATGGGGTGGAACTAGTGGAGGCAATTTTGACAGTACTCAGAGTTCCAGCAGCCAAGATAAGGCGTGGACGAATGATGGCAGCATGGATGTGACCTTCGTGGCGGGGGCGGATGACTCGCACACGGTGAAGCTGGGTGAGGACATCAATGCCAAGGATTTGACGGTGCAAGGCGGCGCGGGCGAATACAAGTTCACGGCCGATACGGACGGCACGCCGAGGAAGCTGGATGTGCAGGGCAAGCTTTCTACAACGGACGGCGCGAAGTTGGACTTCTCCAAGGACGTATCGCTCACCGTGAAAGGGGATGTAAGCCTGAGCAGCAACAGCACGCTGACGCTGCACTCGGACATGGTGTTCGGCGGGACGTTGAGCGGTGAGGGTAAAGTGGTGAACGGCAATACCGCGGCAGCCGCAGCAGCGGCGGTTGCTCTTGCATCGGCTGAGGACGATACTGTGCACACCCTCTGGGATAATGGGAGCACGAGCTCCATCAATTGGAGTACTTTGAAAGGACATTTCGGTACCGACACAGGTGTGCTCGGCGATAAGGTCGGCTACGGGGTGAGTATGTCCACGCAAGACCTGACCGTCTCCGATGCCGCCACAATCGACCGCGCGTTCAAGGTGGAAGGGAATACGCACTCGTTGTCTTTCAACGCCGGCTTGACGGTAGCCAGCGGCGGAAGCATCGTGATTGGCGAGGAAGCCACACTGAAGCTCGCCGAAAAACTCGAGCGGGATTCTGGAAACTCAGCGACGATTCAGTTCTCCGGCAATGGTACGCTGGAGTTCGATATGGGGGGGGACAAGCACTTTAAATCCTTCTCTACTGCCGCAGAGACCAAGGTGAAAGCTAACATCACAGGGAACTGGGCATTCATGGAGGACGCGGACATCGACGGCACGTTGGATGTTGTCGGCGGGCATGAACTCATCTTTGAGGGAACGAACAATATAGCTCACCTCACTGCGACGCAAGGAGCCTCGTCTCTCTCAAAGCTCTCGCTGAAATATAGGATTACGACAAGCAACGTATCCACAACGATCGGAAGGGAGGGAGACGACTCCCTCTCCATCGGCGAGTTGAACATGGAAGCGGGAAGTCTGACGCTGAATTACACCAACGTTACGGTGACGGGATTAATCGATTCTTCTCAAACGGATGCCGTAGGCACCATCACAGGCAAATCGCTAACTGTCAATAATGTAGGAGATAATACCAGCTACAACGGCTCGCTGACTCTGACCGGTGATTTTGCCAAGACGGCAGAGGGTAAACTGGTGATTCAAGGAGGTCCCACCGGTAGCGGTAGTCTCTCCTTCGGAGGTAAGGTGGACATTTCCGGGGGCGTAGTGGAATTTGGAAAGACAACGGGCGGTGTGCACATGAGCGTAGGGGGGAATCTCACGGTGAATAACAGCGGCGGCGCGTTCACATGGGTTGCTACTGACAAGAACCTCTCCGTCACGGGTACAACCACGCTGAACGGTACACTTACGCTCAAGGGCGGGGAGAACACGTTGACGGGCGCGGTGACTGCCGACGGTACGCTGAAGGTGGAAGGCGGGAGCTTGAAACTCGTGGGAGGCCTCGCCGGTACGCTGTCAAAACTCACTCTGGGTGCAGGCGCGAAGATGGAGGTCTCTGCCGGCACCGGCTTCACCATTGAGGGGAGCCAGTCCTGGGGCTGGGGTAGCAACGCGGAGATCACGCTCGCCAAGGGTGTGAAAATTACGCTGGGCGAAAACTTCTCCTTCGCCGGGGATGTGGGATCAACCCCGCTCACGATCAACCTCGCAGCGGATTATTTAGACGGTGTTGAGAGCGGTCAAGCCTTCTTCGGTGGGAGTCTTGCGTGGGGGCAAGGTTGGGAAGATTACTTTACCTTCAAAATCAATGGCGCTACTCCTTCCGGGCAGTATCAGGGTCTCAAGCTCGATAGCCAAGGTCATCTGACTTGGACATCCATCGATGGACTTTACTGGAAGGGGGGAGATGGCAACCAGGCAGTTGTGTTGGGATCAGGTGGTGACACCGAGTGGAGCTACAAGAACGATTATACTGCGCCTACGAACGCTTGGCTGCCGGGGCAAGACGTCCATCTGGGGGCGGAGAGCGGCACGATCACCGTCACAGTCGGTACGGACGCTACTACGATGAAGAGCCTTGAGTTTGCTGCAGCTCCGGGAGGGAGCGACCCCGGCGCAACGTATAATGTGGGGGTGGGTAATGGGCAAACTCTGGACATCACCAAGTCTCTTACCGTCGGAAAAGGAACTACGGTTAATTTTGATATCGGTTACACCTCAGACAACAGTCTCGGTGCTGTGAATGTGACGGGAGGCACCGTGGATGGGACACTTGTGATCGGCGGAAAAGGAAAGAAGAGCTTCGGAAACGTAACGATCAGTGAGAATGGCGTTGTCAAGGTGTCCAACACGTGGTTCACGGACGGTACAAACGTGAATAAATTCCTAGTGGAGGGAACCTTGATACTTGCCACGGGTGAAACTGAGTCCAAATTCTTGGCGAACTGCATCTCTGGGGAGGATGGAACGAAACTAGGAACCGTTGAACTCAGTGGAACTGGTACAGCTCTGGATATTGTCAGCGGAGTCTATACTGATGGCAATAAAAACGCGTTGAAACGCATCAGTCAGTTGAAAGTGGCATCCGGCACAGCGGTTGTGTTGGACGACAACAGCGCCGATATAGCGGGGTTGACTAATTTTACACTGCATCTGGATGGAGGCGGTGTTGCTTCTGACACAAACCTGAAGGGAGGAGCCCTCTCTTTCTACACGTACAGTACTTTCAATGGTGCTGCTAGTGAAACTGGCACCGTCGCTCTCAACTGGGGGATTGAACTGGACGACGCGGCAACAATTCAGACGGGGCAGAGAGAAGGAGAGAATGCGAAGGAGCACGTGCTGCAGCTCAAGGGAGTATTGACGAATAGCAAAAGCAAGACGCTCACGAAGCAAGGTGTCGGCATGTTGGAGCTGGCGAATGGATTCACTGCGACCGGAGAGGCTGGTTCAACGATTGACGTGCAGCAAGGTACGCTCAAACTCAGTTACGGCACTGATGCACTTGCGAAATACATCGTGAATCTCGCCAGTGGCGCGAAATTGGTGAGCGCCGTCACGGCGGCGGGCGGTGGCACTCTGGCAGCGCTCACCGGAACGGGTGGGGAGCTCGAGGTAGCCAGCGGCAGGTTGAAGCTCACCACGGCTAACACAGCTTCCCTCACCAAGCTCACGCTGGGTGACAGTTCCGAGTTGATGGTGGGCGCGGGGAACTTTGCCATCACGAGCGCATTCACCTGGGGGCAAGACAGCGTGTTGAGGCTTGGAGGGAAACTCACGATTGACCTACAAGGAGTTGGAAGCCTGACGCCTAGTCACAAGCTTGCGATCCATCTGGCGAGTGACGCACTGGATGCCAACGACAGCTATCAACTTTTCGCCAATTGGAAGAGTGAATGGAACTCCGATGACCTCTTCGATTTCTACCTCGGTGATGTAGCTGTCGACACGAACAAGTACAAAGATCTCAAGGTCGGAGATGACGGAAAACTCACGTGGACGGAAATAACCGGCTACACATGGAGCGGAAGCAGTGGTATTCTCGCGCTGGATGACGACATCAGCAACGCTGGAGATGGATGGGAGCCCGGTTCAGGCCAGCTCGACAATGGGAAGTCTGTTACCTTGAAGGGTACGGTGGCAGAGGTGGGTGTCACGATAGGAGCTAGCGACGGCAATGTGGCGATGAAGTCGCTCTCCATCGAAAAGGGAGCTACCACTGCTGATAATCAGACCTATAACTTCACGGTGGATACGAATCAGTCGCTCTCCGTGGCAGGGAACTTAAGCGTCGCTGCCGGCACCACGGCGGAATTTACCGGAGCAGGCGCGCTGAGCGCAGGCTCCACCACGGTGACCGGCAAGCTGGTGGTCGGCACGAGCGGAGCGAAGAATCTCGGCGCGGTCACGCTCAGCGACGCGACCTCTGAATTTGTGGTGCAGGATGCAAACTCGTGGAGCAACACCACGGTGACTGGCACCGGTTCGCTCGTGTTTGATGAACTTGGCGCGTTGGGCGGGGAGACGGCCAGTAGTCTCATCACGGATAGTGGCACGCTGGGCAGCGTCGTGCTGCGTGGGAACACGGCTCTCACCTTAGCTTCTAACCTCGGAAACTTCGGAAGTGCGAGCAAGCTGGTGATTGAAGATGGAGCAAGCCTGAAGCTGTCAAGCACGCAAGTTTTCAACAACAATAAGGTGCCGGAGTTGCACATCGCCGGAACGGGGGGAACAGCCGGGGCGGCATTGTTGTATGAGGAGAATTACGGGAGGGAATCGGATGTCAAATTGGTGTTGGAGGCGGATGCGACCATCAGCAACGTGAACACCGTCTGGTTTGGCGGCTCCATTAAGACGCTTGAGGACGACGGGGGTACACACAACACGAAACTCACCAAGAAGGGAAACGGAACGCTGGAGTTCTTTAAAGCGGATATAGGAACAGGACTCGGACAAATCGACCTTGCCGGCGGGACGATGACATTCACGTTCGCTGAGAGTACGGCGATGTCCAATGTCGTGATTAGCACCTCTGCCGACACAACACTCAACCTCAGCAAGGCCGGAAGTGACGCAAACAGCGGATCGACAGCTTCAGCCTTCACCCTGCGCGGGTTGGAAGGTGGCGGCGGCACAATCTCCGGCGCTTATGGGCAGGATGGCGCTGTACACGCGGTTACGCTGACGCTTTCCGATACGCAGAATCATGAAACTTCTGCCGGTATTGCAGCAGCGAGCAACACTGCGAAGCTCAACATCACCAAGGAAGGTTCGGGAACGCAGACCTTCACGGGTGCATTTACGGCGGGGACGGTGACGCTGAGTGGGGGCGGAATCACGCTGGAGAATAAAAGCGGAGACGGAGGGAGCGTGGATAGCTTTGTATTGGGCAGCAGCACGACCCTGACGTTGAACAACGACTCATCGAACAGCGACACGTACACCGCGGGCGACCTGAGCGGCACGGCCGGCAACATCAAAGGCACCGGCACGCTGGAACTGACGGCGGACGAAGGGTCGTTCGGCGGGGATATTGCCACGAAGTTCACCTACAATGCGGCAGAGGCTGGAGGCACATTCGGGCTGAACGGGACGTTTACCGGCAGTGAACTCGCGGTGCAGCAGGGCACATTGACGGTGGGGAAGGCGCTGACTGCGAGTACGACCGTGAAACTCACGGGCGGCGCGTTGAGCTTAGCGGGCGGCACGATTGCCAAACTCGAGGGTAATAGTAGCTCTACCGGCGTCAACCTCACGCTCACCGGTGCGCTGACGGTGACAACCGCGAACGGGAAGATCGGCACGGTGACGCTGGGTGGGCAGAAGCTGACGCTTTCCGGCGGCACATTGGAGGTAGCGGGCTTTGACGTGACGAGCGGCGGCTCGCTCGAATTGGATCTTACCGGCGGATTCAAGTTCAGCAACGCATCTGCCTTCACGGTGAACGGCGGCACGCAAAAACTGACGATCAACCTGAGCAACATTAGTAGCTACATAGAAGGCAACGGTTACCAGCTCTTCACCAACGGCAGCGGTTATTCGAGCCTGAATAGCTTCATCGCCTTCAACACCGGCGACCCGGAATACATAGCGGAACTTACTGACGCTGGTTATATCCAATTCAAGCAGAACACAGATCTGCTGATCTGGGGCGATGGGAAGACTGACACCCAGCTCAACTGGAGTAATGAGAACGGCGCTACGGCACAAAGCGGATGGAACCGACCCGGAAGCTTCGGGGCGAATCAATCGGTCGCTTTCCACGGCAACGCGACGGGTTCCGTGAGTGTGGAGGTGCAGGGAGACATCGCGGTGAAGGACATGAGCGTCGGCGAGGCTAGTAAGGGAGCGTCGGAGTACACCTTCACCGGGGACAATTCCCTCACTGTGTCGGGAACGCTTCGCCTCAATGACACCACCACGTTGGATGTAAAAACCAGCGCGAAGACGCTGACCGGCGACGGAAACCTCACGGTTCAGAAGGACGTGACAATCGCGGATGCTCTCACCGACGACTACACGGGAAGCGTCACGGTAAATGGCGGGGCATTCACGCTCACCGCCGGCGGGACGATTAAGGCGTTGAATGGCAATGGCGGTTCCGTGAAGAGCGACACGGCGGTCACGGTGAACGGAGGCTCGTACGGCGGTAAGTTGGAGGTGAACGGACTCACGGTGGGCGGAGCGTTCACGTTCAGCGGGACCACGGAGGAATCATCCGTGGGCCAATTGACCGTGAACGAGGTGTTCACGCTGAACGGCAATCTGAGCGCCACGGGGCTGACCGGTACAGGGAGCCTGACGGGCGGCGGCGCCCTGACGATCAACGACACAGTCGGTGGCGGAAAATTCGACGGGAATGTGGGAGTGAGCGTCAATTACAACGGCGTTGATGCGGGCTTCACACTCAACGGAACCTACACGGGGGCGAACCTCACCGTGACGGCCGGCAAGTTGACCCTCGCGACCGCTCCGACGACTCTCACCAAACTCGAGGTAAACGGCGCCTTGGCCGTGCAGAAGGGAAGTCTCGCCCTTACCTCCGGCTTGAGCTGGGGTGAGGGAGGCAAGATTGAGTTCTCGGCGCAAGGACAGAAGCTCACGTTCTCCGGCGATGACTGGGGGACAACGCTGAATGCTGCACTGTCCGGCGCAAGCGACAAGAAGCTCACCTTCGTGTTGGGCGCCGACTTCTTCGGCGACGATGCGGAGAGCGGAAAGCTTGTCCTGCTTGAGTGGGCGGACAAGACGGGTGAATTCGACTTCACGAAGTACTTCGATATCGACGTAACCAGCGTCACCAAGTACGAAGGAGTAACGCTCAATGCCGACGGCACCCTGAGCTGGACTGTGGCAGAGCATGAGGGCACGGTCTGGAATGGAGGAGGCACAGACAAGTGGAGCGCGGGTACGCCTGAAGGCTGGGACGGCAATGCTGCGCCGAGCGACGGCGCGGCTGTAGAGTTTGATGAGGATGTAACTCAAACGGATGTGCCCATCGAGGGAGAAGTGAAGCCCGGCGATGTGATCGTGAAGGGTGAAGATTACACCTTCAAATCGGCAGACGATTCTGACAAGGACAAGTTGACTTCCTCCGGAGAGTTGAAGGTGGAGACGGACGCGAGTCTTACGCTGGACGTGGCGAGTTCGTTCGAAGACGGCATCACGCTGGCGGGCGACTTGGAACTCAAGAAAGATGTCGCCGTGGGTGATGAAGGCAAGATCAAGTTCAAAGGCGGTACGTTGACGTACGGTGCGGAGCTTGAAGGAGCCGACCTGAGTGAGAAGGTAGCGGACAGTGAGGAAGGCAGCACGGAGGCTGTGAAGGTGGCGGTGGATGCTTCTATCACAGACGGCGTGACCTGGGGTTCGGAGCATGCGACGGTGGAGAACAACGGTGGCTTGAAGCTCGCGCTGGATGAGAAAGGCATCGAGAAATCCGGACGCGGCGACTTCACTTTGGCGTGGCAGGACGACGGAACGACGGCGCACGAGGGCGACATCACCGTGACCGAGGGGAACCTGACGATGGATGTGACGGGTTCGACCGAGTTGAGCGGCGAAGTCAAAGGCGCAGGCATCTTGAAGGTAGCGGGCGGCGATGTGACGCTGAGCGGCACGGTCACCGGGACTGTGAGCGTGACGAGAGAGGGCGAAGGCAAACTCTTGATCACCGGGCAGAACGACACGACCGGAGCTTTGGAAGCAACGGACGCGGGTTCGAGCATTGAACTCGGAGACTCGGGAGCGCCGGCTGAATGGGCAGGCACCACTGTGAAGGGAGACGGCAACATCATCCTGCGCAACGTGACCTTGGGCGAGAACGGTCTTACGAAGGAGGAGGGCAACGGCAAGATTCTCGTGAACACGGCTGCGGCAGTTTCGGTGACGACGTACAGTGCGCGCGCGGCAGAGTCCCGGCAGGGCGGCATCGTGGATGTGAACGGGATGGATGCGGAGGACTTGGATGGCATCACGATCAACGAGTACGGACAGC
>CANQAC010000034.1 GCA_947589345.1 uncultured Akkermansia sp. | reverse complement strand
AGGCGTGCCAGATGGGCAGGTTGTCGTAGGCGTCATAGGTCACCTCGCCGGCCATGGTGGTGGTGCGGTTGCGGATGACCTTCAACTGGCGGTGCAAATCCTCTGCCAGCGCCGGCCCCAGCGTTGAGATCGACGACCCGGCGCCAGCCGCCAACGCGTGAGCTAACTCCGTCGTATCACCAGACGCCACCATCACGGACAAGTTATTCACTACTTTGAAAAGATCTGAATACTGCCAATTATCCATTGCTTGTTGCCACGATCTCGCATGCGACGACGACGCAGACCAAAAAAGCACCGCTCCCGCCCGCACATTTTTTTCACAATTCGGCAAGGCAGCAGTCAACTTGTTTTGCTCGGACTCATCAGTGAGCAGTGTCAACTGTCCATCTCTGACCCCGAGCCCCTTCGCATTGAGATGAAAAAAAGCCGCACCAAGCAACTCAAGTTCGAGATTTTCCAACCCAGAACATACGCCATGGACATATCCCAAGCTTAACTCGCCGGCATGTACATCGCGCATCCCATTCGAGTCTATGGTGAACTTTGCCGGACCTTCCACTGTCAGGTTATCCATTTCCCATTTACCGTCTGTATCAGTATTCAAGCGGTATGTTGTTGCAGATCCTTCTGCCAAAAAGACATCGCCAACTGTCATGTTTTGATCAGCCGCTCTGCTGATGTCTACCACGAGCTTTCCTTCGTTGCGCAGCTGCCACTTTTCCTCTGCTACTGTCGTCACATTGTCCAGTGTCAACTTCGAGCCATGACGAATGATAAGTTTCCCCGCTGCGCTTCCTTGGAGAGTCGCAGCTAATGTCCCAGAAAAGGTACTTTCAGCTGTTTCGCCGGAAACACTCACTTCACCACCTTCTGCACTTTTGAGCGTTCCAGAACCGTTCAGTATCGTTAATGCATTGCCAGTACTGTTCGATGTATCCAGGACAGCCGACTGTTCGAGGTACACCGCACTTTCCACAATTTTAGCGTCACCGCCTAATGAAAATTTTCCTTCACTGTCAATTTTTACATCACAAGCACGCATCACACCTCCATCACTTAATGTCAACTCTCCCCCGTTTCTGATATCAACGTTCACACCACACAACACCACCTTCTCCCCAGAGCTCACACCTCCCCTAATCCCGCTGCCGGATAATGTAAGTTTTCCCCCTTCTCTCCCATGATCCGTTCCTTCCCCGGCCAGCGAGAGCGTACCGGTCCCATCGCCTGTAATGGATGTTGAACAAAGGGTGTTCTCTCCAATAATCCACAGGTGTGCGCCAGCTTCCACAGCAATGATCTGTCCTTCCACATTTGAACCATTCTCGTTGATGCTTTCGATAAATGTCGAACCATATCGCAACACCAGTCCTCTCTCTTCCTCATTACCGTCCGCTTTTCCTCCTTCCTCATAGGCAAAATTGAGTTCATGGATGCGATTTTCACGTCCCTGCAATACGAGTCTTCCCGCACCAAGTTCCACCAATCCATCTTCCATCAACAGCCCACCAGATTGACCGAAGTTTGCCCCCACTGACAGCGTCCCGGCGCCGGATTTCACAAGATCCACTCCCATCCCGCAGCGTATTGTTCCCTCAAAAAGTGTATCCTGTCCGTGAATGGTGGATCCATCCGATGCGCCCGGTATGCCGTCCTCCCCACGCCAATCATCAATCACCTCTTCAAATTGATTGCTTAGCTCAACTGTGATACGATGTTCCCCTTGATCACCTCCGGCGGCATTTATGACCACCAGCTCACTCCCGTTAAGTCCTACCAGATTCCTAAGCACTTCTTTCTTTTCATGAGGAGCATCCTCCGCTGCACCATCCAGCGCCAGCGTGAGTCTCTGCCCGGCATCCACCACAACCGCCTTCTTCTTAGCAAACACACCAAAACTATCCACCAAAGCCTCGTTACTGCGGTTATCATCAGTCACTAAATACACATCCTGCGCTGAACCACTGACCTCTATACTGCCGTTGCTCACGCTGCGGGCCTGCATATTCAAAAGGCCAAGCAAACGGGCATTACCTCCTTGGCGCACCATGAGCTCGCTCAGATGGTCATCCAGACCGATAAGTTTTCCATTGACGATGTGCAGCCATATACTGCCTCCACTCACCCCCGCTTTAAGGGCCTCCATAAAGGCGGTATTATCAAAGACGAGCTGAAAATTCTCCCAATCATTTCCTAAATCTCCGACTTCGAGCTGAACATTTGTGCCATTAATTAGAAAACTCTTGCCAGCTCCCGTCGACAAACTACCAGCATTACTTGAAGTAAAGTGCAACTGTAGACGAGTATTTCCCCTCCGGGATCCCACATTAATGTTGCCTTTTACTCCGGTGATTTTTCCTCCTTCATGGATGACTATTTCATCCAACATGTTCCCCGACGTTCCGCCTAAATTTACCGTGGTAGCTTTCGTTGCACCCGTACTTACTTTCAGTTTCGCATCTCCTTTGGAAGTAATCCCGCCATCGTTGAGGTCACAATTTACCAAAATGATTTCTCTACCTCCACCAAGTCCATGCCCACACCACTTGGCGCGCTGATTTTCTGTTCCAATCTGGATATTTCCGCCGACTGCGTGCAACTCTCCGGTAGACGTATTATCCTCGCCAGTGATGATAACTTGATGCCCAGTGATACAGTTTTTCACGCTTACGGAATCATTAATCGTCCCGCTGAGGACAATGTCTTCCGTGTACGCCTCGAAGATAACCACGCCGGCCCCTGAAAGACGGTTGCTAAACTGATAATCGGTAAGCCTTGCGTTTCGTATTGTCCAGCTCTTTCCCGAGGCAATGGCCAATTCGCCTCTGTAGGCGGAAATATCACTCCCCACATCGAGCAACATATTCGTCTTTGCCGACATCTTGATTGAATCTCCCTTCGTCGTACACAAGGAGCCAGTGATTGTGATTTTGCCTGAGCCCGCAAATAAAGTATCCTTCTCAACCATAATCATTTTGGCACGCACAGAGGCGTCCATTGCCGCCGAGACACCGCCTCCGTCGAGGGTGAGAACTGTGTCGTTACCACCCAAGGAATCAACCCCATATATCCAGACATTACCGCTCAACAATTTCACTTGTGCTACATTGGTGGAGCCACTGAGTGCATAGTTTCCATCTGCTCCTGTTGCAGCCCCTAGTACCAATGTGCCATCTCCTCTTTTCTCGCCCGCAAGTTCCAGTGTGCCTTTGCCGCTATTTTGCAGAACCAGTGTACTCCCGGAGGCAATATTTGCCCCCTGCAGCCCTGTTTTGACACTTTTCCCCTCAAAAATCTCAGTTGCCAATGTCAATTGTCCGTCCTCAATATCGTACGAGCTGTCGGTGTACTCGGTTGTATCTTTTGCACGCCATTTTAACACCAAATCACCCGTGCCCGTTTTGATTACCCCCTTGGTCAGACCGAGCAGAACCCCATCATCAGCCGCGCGAGAAACATCTCCCCAACTGACATGATCCTGCCCTCCTTGCACCTCAATGGTAACAGCACAACTGCTGCTCTTGCTAATCAGCGAGCTCACATCCGTCGTTATACCATCGGCATAACTCAGCATGCCTCCGCTCATTTCAATGCAACAATTCCCCATCGGCAGGGCATCGCTATGGTCCAGTACCAACACGCCATTATCTAATAATTTTACCTTTGGAATCGCACTATTGGCTAACCGCAGGGTAAGTTTCGCCTTCGTATCGCCGCCACCGATAAAAAGCGCAGCCTCAGCACCCGACATATTCAGACCGCCTGTACCCGATTTCTGCGTGAACACGTACTCTCCAGCTTCAACATGAACAGATGTAGGGGTCACCGAGTTTTCAATTTGGACTATCCCGGTTCCGCTACCTAAGAAGAAGAGATCTTTGCCTGCGGGCTGTTGTTGATGCTGCAGATCCGCTTCCTGCTGATTCCAATTCGACGCGCTGCTATCTTTCCACACCATCGCCTCACCCGAATTCGTGCGTCCCTCCCACTCCCACCGAGCCAGCGAAGTTTCCCGGATGGAAAGAGTCAGACATCCTTCCGTGATAAGAAGTTCTACTTTACACGAACCGGACATGCTCCCCAATGCATTCTTTATAGTTGTCAAACTCCCCTGGAAATCTTTAAACCATGCATCTACATCCGAAATATTGTCTGCTAACCCGCTCACCAGATAATATGTCCCTAAACTGAGTTGTTGCTCTCGCCCAACTGTAATCATGAGTTTGCATTTTTCTCCGACGTTGAGGGAAAACTCTCCTTCTCCGTTTCTCTGTAACAGCGCACCTTCCTTTGTCTTGAAATCCACCTCTGAACGCCCCGTGAGATCCAGTGTCAACCCGCCTGCTATGCTTTGATCCGTTTCGCCGCCTACCACCAATACTCCATTTTCAACGCCAATGGCGCCTCGATAGGGCAACCCTGCGTGATCTTTCAAGCCGTGCTCCAGCACCAATTTCCCGCGCCCCGCTTTATTGAAATTATCTGTTCCATCTGCGCCTTGGAGAACGCCAAAATCCCGTGCTATTTTCACATCCACATCATTGGCTACTTTTGAAAAATCTCTGAAACTAACCCGACCCAAGTTTGTGTAACTACCACTCTGTGCGGTAAAATTGAGCGTACTGCCATTGATCAGCTTGCTGTTATCCGTGCCGGTCCCATCCTTCCGGTACCCGCCACTCACCACACATGTTTCTTCAAAGCAAAAGTGCTCGCTGACCTGCACCTCGACGCTCTCCGTTGCGATATTCAACCCATTAGGATTTTCTCCGACATGATAACCAGCAGCATGCACATTTCCCTGAAGCGTACCGCTGTGCAGCTTAATGATAATGCTCCCTTGGTGTGGAGACGAGCCTGCATCAGAGACATCCTCCCGGTAACTGCCACCCACGATATCGCCCTCGATCCGCACATTGCCGGTCACATCAATGACTACATTGCCGAGTGATAATTGATCGGGAGCTGTCGTACTGCACGAGTAATGTCCTCCGTAAATGTTCCCTGTAATATTCCCAGCTGTCAAATCCATCTGCACACTCCCGGCAACCGCAGTGTTGCTCCCGGACGTCTGGCTGATATAACTACCGCCCACTACCGCACCGCTGATGCTCCCTCCCTTTACTTCCACTGTTGTTTTGGTCGTTACCTGTGCCGTATGGCCACCCGTATTTCCGGCATCTGTCCCTTCATCTATAATCATGTGACCACCTACAACAGCCACTCCTACGCACCCGTGTATTTGACCTCGGGCAGACTCCTGTGTCATCGCTGTAATGCTCCCATTAGTAACGCTCACCTTGGTAGCGTCGGCCGTCACGCTTCCTCCTCTTCCGGTATCAATGAGAAAGGATCCTCCCACAATCGAGCCCCCATTTACCGCGGCTTTGCCACCAATTGCCATGGAACATACTCCATCAACAGAAACAGAGGGATTTCCAAGTCCTCCTGAATAATCCGTGTAATCTCCGCCCAACAGAAGAACCCCAAGACCGAATTGCCCGCCTCGAACCTCCAAGCGTGAATTACCTGTTCGCTGATGTGTCCCGCCATTGCCACTGTAATAGCTTCCTCCGCACACAAAGCCTACCTGCCGACGTGAGGGTTGCAGAGCAGAAGATGCAAAAGCCCCTCCCGTAACTTCCACACATGAGCTGCCAGTGGTGTTTTCATGCGCTCCACTACCACCACTGAGGGAGTAAGAACCTCCCGCCACTCGCCAAAATTCGCCACTCTGCAGCGTCACCGTTGTATTTCCTGCCAGCGTTCCTGAGTGATTACCGTTTGCCGTCGAATCGAAACGAAGGCCGCCGGCGATCTCCGCTTTGTATTTACCACCATCGATGGTGATATGCGTATTACCCGTGAACTCCATGCTACCCTCACCTCCTGATGCCTGACGACTTGCTCCTGTAATACTTCCGATAAACGTATCCCGAGCGGTGTCGGCCTTGATGACAATGCGGCTATCGCCGGCAAAAAGCGTGCTATCCTCGCTCTTTTGTCCGGTGATTATCGCAGTATAATTGCCTCCCACGATATCTTTTTCGAATTGGCCATGGCGATTCTCAAAGTTGTGCTCCTCTCCCCCGAGGGTTAGAGCATCTACGAGATTAATGATGATTTCAGAGTTAGCATGGAATGACGGGTGCATGCCGGCGCTGGCCGACTGCACCTCCGTATTGATCCACACATTACCTCCGACCACTGCGGCAAACCCTTTTCCGTCACCCGCTGTTCCTGATCCATCTGACAACCCGGGAGGTAATCCCTCATTCCCCAACACGCAGTATATGTGGATGTGTGAACCTTCACCATGTTCTCCTGCATCAAAAGTATGAACAGACATATCTGCAGCTCCTCGCGTCAGTGTACTGCCCCCAGCAATTCCTCCTTTTATCTGCCCCTCCACGACAGAAATCCACGTATCCCCGGAAAAGCCTAATGACGAATTATTAACATGGTTCCCTCCGATCACGTAATCTACATCTCCTCCCATCATCTGGATATGTGTATTCCCCTCAAACATCCCGCGCAACCCGGCGCCCTGCCCGCTTGGATCTGTACTGAGACAGCTGGATCCTCCCACCACAATATGAAATCGAAGCTCTTCTTTATCTCCCCCAAGTTTATCCCCCGGCTCGATGTAGATATAGGAATCGAGGCTCAGGTGCATCTCCTCTCGCGTGTACCTCTGACCCTCTTCATAAACCCGCCCGCCCAATACGGCCGCTTTCTCTCCCCCTCCTTTGGTGAGTGCCACATAGCTCGTTGTGGCATCTCTGTAGTTATCATTCTGAGCAAGTTCCAAGACCTGATCATTAAACTCTCCCGCCCCCGGCAAATCCTCCTTGAATGCAGCATGCCGCATGGTATCCCTATCGGGGGCGGCTCCCACATCATCCCAAGCAATGTCCCACCCAAAATCCATTTCTGTCGTCACATCAGCCGCGGTAATCCACAGTTCATACCTGTCATTGCGCCGCTTCCACTGCAAGCTCCACTCCTGCATTCCCTCAACACTGAATTTCTCCCTGAGTTGCTCGAGATCCCACGCTGCATCCCCAATGATTCCGAGACGTATTCCACGCTTAGTAGCTCGCACATCAAAATTCTGCATTTTAAGGGTATATTCCCCCATACTTTCCAAACCGCCGATAAATTGTGCCGCCCAATCCCACTCCACAACACGATTTGCATGATAATCCGTGCCATCATATACAAGCTTGCTGTTACTTGCCATCACCACACTTCCAATGTTAAGAGTACCCGTGTATGTCATCCGTATTGTGCTATTCTCACCCAATCCACCGATACTTAATTTCCCGGTAATATTGAGAGTGCCACCGCCAGTTTTCATGAAGTTAGTGGAATAGACCCCTGCGCCTCCTGTGATGGATAGGGTCACCTGACTATGATCCCCGACCTCAACGCTCCCTACACGAAGTCTGTTGTACGTTCCCGCACCAAAATCACCAGATATTGTTCCTGAATATCCGTCAAACGTTTCAATATACACGCTCCGATACGAAGCCGAAGAGCCGCCCAAAGTATCCCCACCGATGATATCAAGTCTGCTTCCTCCACCTCCTCCCTTGAGCGTCGTCACAACGAAGCGTTCATACCCGCCCGTCACGCCGGAAGAAAACTCGAGCGAACCCGAACCGTTTCCCATCGTGAGTTCGCTCATGGTGTGTGCTGCGCCGCCGCTTTCCTGAGTGAGGTTGGACTTAAGCTTTCCTCCTGCATCCAGTGAGACTGAGGCTAGGGTTCGGTCACCCAAATCAAACATATACGTGGCGCCATTTCCATTCAGCGTGACTTTGGCGCCATTGATATTCAACTCACTTCTAACGTGTAGCGTGCCTCCTGTCACGATCACCTCACCGTTCACCGTCGTTGTATCTTGCAAAACCAATGTACCGGCCTGCACGGCAAGATTCCCTCCGATGTTCCATTGATGTCCATTAGCCGCCAGGGTTAATGTATTCTCTCCTGCCTTTTTGACGCCGACATTTTCAAATTCAAGGTACCCTCCTTTTTCAGTCAAACAGTTGATAACCTCCTCGTTATCATCTCCCTTATCATTTGTGACCACTCTTGTGTTATCCAAAACCAGATACACAGGATCCGACACGTCCGCATCGCGAGTAAACCGCAAGTGATGTGATCCATTATTAAACTCCCAGTTGTGGATAATAAGGTCCCCACCAAGCTCAATGACTGCTCCCCATGATGCATCAAGCGTACCGATCTCCCCCCCTTGCTTCAGGTTTGCAACAGCATTATACGGCTGTGTGGATGTGCCAAATACCTGCAGGGTTCCTCCACCGCTCACAATTCCATGGACGGTGATGCTTGCCCTGCTGAGCTTTACCATATGTTCTATATCCAATCCTCCGGCTATCTCGGTTCCGTCATGTAAGACAAGTGCATTGGCTGTTCCCTTTTGTCTGAGTCCGACTTGTCCGGTCAATGAAAAGTGCGAGTTTAATTGGTGCGTCTTTTCAATTTCTGTCGTGTCGTAAATGAGGTACACCGATTCTTCACTCGTTATCTGAAATGTACTGGTACCCCCGGCGTGTACAAACCCATTTGTCACTTCAAGATCTCCTCCCAACTCGATGAGATACGGACGAACGGTTGTTCCCCAGCCCATGATTAATCGTCCGATCCTACCCCCACGTCTCAATACCAAATCCCCGCCAAAAAGCGTTATATCGCCACTCCCGTTTATCTCTCCCTCAAGCGTTAGTTTGGCGCTATCTCTGAGTTTCACTCCTCCATCGCCATTACCCGCTCCGCTCACCTGCCCATCCACCTGCAACCTTCCGTGAAAAACGTACTCTCCATGAGAGAAATCAAGCAAAGCTCGCTGATCACCGTTTGCGGCAATTGTGACATCCCCGTTTACTTCACCCTTTCCGACGCCAAAATCCTGCCCGGCTCCACCCGAAAAATACAATGTCCCGCCGGCCTGCACTTCGATATCCCCCAATCTGAATTGCTTCTCGCCCTGCGAGCTGTTGTGATTGTTGATTTGGATTTTCCCGCTTTCAATGACGATCTTTCCATCAATACGCGTACTACGCTTCTGAGGCGCATAATCTGCGGAAAATATCTGAGTACCCTCACCCTTCTTTATCAGCGTTACTCCTTGCCCGATGACGTATGAACGCGCCTCCACTGATCCTCCTGTCACGTTGAGTTCCAACGTTGCTTCACCTCGCAAATTCTCCACCGCTATGCTGCCGTCCCATCCGTCTAACCCCGCGGCTTGCACCCTCTGCCCCGCGCTAATGTACAGTGTGGCGTAATCGTATATTGAAAGATTTCCCGTGACCTCAGCACCCTGCCTCAGAACAACCCCCGCCCCATACCCATATCCCTCATCCCCCACCGATAGGGGAACTCCTCCCCCGCCTCCATCCAAACGGAAGTTTCCCGTCACCTGAACATCACCGCTGACCGTTAGCTTCGGTGTCCCTTCGTGTCCGAAATGCAGAGTCCAACCATCCGGTTTTACCTGTGTACCGTCCAGTGTTTCATCGGCATCCACGTTCTTTTCATCTGCCCCGTGCGCTTGCTGGACTGCCATGATCACGCTGACCATCGTTGCTGCTGCAAGACCGGACGCAGTACTCAGGCTTGCCTGCATGGCAGGCGTGCCTCCCAATACAAGGCCCACTAGTACGGCCCTGCGAAGTCCCAAAGGAAGGTGCAGTTTCATCGTTGTAAAGCGAGGTAAAAAAGAAAAAAAGAAAAGATTTCACCGAGGCCAAAATCGGGTTCCCCCGAACTTTATTCCCCAATGCCATCTTCAGTATATCGATCAACAAGTTGTTTACGCAAGGAAAAAATAGCTCTCTCTCCCTCCGAACTCTCTCTCCCTACTGTTCCTTAACTTACTACATGATGAATTTTTTTAGTTTATTACTATCAGTTACTTATAATAACATATAATTTTGGTAGGATTTACAATTGAACTGGCAATCTTTGTGTTTTACCAGCACACTAAAAACCGTCCCATCTGGCGGCAAAAAAGCCGAGAGACAGGACGGCAGGAAAAAGGGAAAGAGCAGATTAACGTTCCGGCCAACCGACGGTTTGATGAGCAATAACTCGCTCACCATCCGTAAGGCCCAGCTCAGCCGTGAGTGCATCAGCATCTATCAGACCGCGGATGACCGTGGCCAAGCCCTTAGAAGTCGCGTAAAGATAAACATTCTGGTAGGCAGAACCCACATGGCAGCGTCCCCATTTATCATCTTTCGCGACAAAAAGCAAATGAACCGGCGCGTCATTGACAAACTCCTGTGTATTGGTCAGGGGAATAAGATTCTTATCATTCACCTTTTCAAGACAATTTTTAGCTCCGTTGTAGAGCCATGTGCCTGTGGGAGTGAGCATGTAAAGTTTCATATTTTGCCCATTTCTCGCCGTGGGAATCGTACGCTTCCCCTGTGTATTGACACCCCATGCGACCCAGAGAATTTCGCTTAACGTCTGGTCATCCACGGGTTTCGTTTTGTCGTAGAGGCGACCGGAAGCTCGAGCATTGATGGCATCCATGAGCGGCATGCCACCGGTAATCGCCGGTTCGGGGAGATGTTTGATTTCTCCGCTCCACACATTGCAGCACATGCTTGCGCCGCAACCCAATATTGCAAGTTTGTTGGCCAGGTTCATGCCGAGAGTTTAGCACCACTCTCACCGCTGAGTCAAGGTGGATGCCTGCTCTTGACAAATTAACCACCACTCGGTAGGATACCCTCATGCAACTTAACCAAGCTATTCTTACTCAAAAAGGGTTGCAGATTCCTGAGGCTCCGGCTCCTGTTGGCTCATACGTGCAGTGCGTCCGCACCGGTAATCTGCTTCATCTCTCCGGAGGCATCTCTGT
Source organism: uncultured Akkermansia sp. (assembly GCA_947589345.1). Classification (GTDB taxonomy): domain Bacteria; phylum Verrucomicrobiota; class Verrucomicrobiia; order Verrucomicrobiales; family Akkermansiaceae; genus Akkermansia. The sequence continues at coordinate 13,361 of CANQAC010000034.1, read as the reverse complement.
TAATGGGGATTCAGCCTTTTATGGTAAGCTCGGACGTGACCTCTCCGTGGAGCAAGGGCAACGGGCTGCCGAAGCTGCTATCCTGAACCGCCTCGGCGTCATCAAAGCTGAGCTGGGAAGCTTTGCTCCTCTACGCCGTATTGTTGCCGTAAACGGCTTCGTCAATTGCACACCCGACTTCACCGAACAGGCTAAGGTTCTCAATGGGGCCTCGGATCTCCTCGTGGAACTGTTCGGTCCTGAGGCTGCTCACTCCCGATCTGCCGTTGGAGTAGTAAGTCTCCCGCTCGGTGTGGCCGTCGAGATCAACATGATCGTGGAGTTTGATCCTTCTCTGCTCTAACACTTTCGTCATGGCTACAGTCGTCTTGGGTATCTGTGGTTCGATTGCTGCGTATAAAGCAGCAGACGTGGCCTCTCGTCTCACGAAGGCGGGGCACGATGTACATTGTGTATGTACTCCAACGGCCCTGCGCTTCGTTACTCCTCTCACGCTTGTCACTCTCTCTCACCACCCGGTTATTTCCTCCTTTGATGAGGAGACTGTCGATTGGATACCAGCCCACATTGCCTTGGCTCAAAAAGCTGACGTACTCGCAATTGTGCCGGCCAGCGCACACACAATCGCCTGCTTTGCTCAAGGCCTCGCCCCGAATGTTCTTACCTCGCTGTATCTGGCCAATCGCGCGCCTGTCCTGATCTTCCCGGCGATGAATTCGCTCATGTGGGATCACCCGGCAACTCAAAAAAATGTGCAAACTGTGATCACCCGCGGCAATTACGTCATCGGACCGGAGGAGGGAGATCTCGCATGCGGCACGCACGGAAAAGGGCGACTCGTGGATGTGGATACTATCGTGTCACACATTCAGCGCGTTCTTTGATTCATTGACCGCGAACTCATTCAAATACTGCTCACCGACACGCTGATGACTCCTCTCTCACGCGTCAAAGTTCTCTCTGTGCGGCCTACAAATGCTCTGGCGTAACCACTGCCTGAACGTGTTTTGCGCGCTTCTCGCCGCCATCCAGCCCTGCCTCGCGCAAACTTTTCTCCGATCTTTGTGATGCTCGAGCGGGGTCTGTTTTTCATGACAACCTTATTTCAGGATGGACGAAAATTAACTTTGGGTTATCCCTGAGTTGCCCTCAGTTTTTACGACACCATATCTTCACGTTCGGGGAATAGGGCAGCTTATCGCCTTCTGAAAAATGAGGAGTTGACGCAGGTGATTCTTGAGTTTTGGTAGAACTGTGCTAAGCTGGTGGACGACATGGCCAACACAACATTATCCCCTGAACTAGTGAGTCTCACTACGGCATTGGCAAATGCCTTTGCTCAAAGTCAAGCCGTCGTGTCCGCTCGTGCTCGCATCGGCCTTTTCTACCAGGATGCGGCCGCGACGGAGCTATTCCGCAGGGTCAGTGAATATGGGGCCCAACTTCAGGAAAAAAGTGCAGCCGGTATGCCTCCCGGTGAAAAAGAAATAGCAGAGTTCGATCAATTGCGGAGTGATGTGGTGAACAATGCGCGTTGTAAGGACTTTTTGGAAGCACGAGAACAACTGGAACAAATGCTCTCCACCGTCAATCAATACCTTTGCTTGGCGATCGACAAGGGGCATGCCCCAACTGATGAAGAGGTGGCACAATCCATGACTCAACAAGTGAGTGCGTGTAGTTGCGGTGGTCACTGTAAAAATGGAGAATGCCATGGCAATTGCGATGGTCACTGTCATGACGACCATGATTGCCATTGCGGCGACCACGCCTGATTCTGCACACATCAGTCTTTCCCTCCACCTGCCTTTCTGGCCATGCGCCCACGCATTTTTCACACGCGTCTCTTGTTCTACCTTGTCGTTGCCGTGCTGTGTGTGGGAACAGGCATTGCCTGGCTGCGCGACTCAGAGTGGAGATTCAGCCCGGCTGATCCCATTCTGTATGGGATGCCGATTGCACTCCTGCTTTTGCTCGGGGGGATCTACGCAGCGCACGCTCAGAAGTACGAAGCGCTGCCACCTGCTCATATACTGTGGCGCATTCTGCTCTTTGCTCTCACCTGCGATGTGACTTGCAATTTGTATATTTTCAACAATTTGATGCACGCCCCCTTTTCTTTGCTGCTCACAGCCACATGCATCTGCCTGATCTGGGCTCTGATGGGGCGCCTGTGCATGATATTTGTTTGCCCTTTTTTTATCCTGCAACTCGCTCAAATTGCCGGCCATTATCAGTACGGCACACGTATTAATTCTCTCGTCGTCGCTGAAACTCTGGAGGCGTCGGAAGAAGAAGTCTTCGGCTATCTGTCAGCGAGCAACATGTTCATTGCTGCCGGATCAGTGTTTGGTGGCATTCTGTTGTCCTGGATTTTGATGCGTCTCCTGCGCTCCCAGCACAATCGTTTCCAACTCGTAAACGCTGGGTTGCTCTTTGCTCTTCTTGCCGGAGCTTTCAGCCTCACTATCCCGCCGGTACGCCGCAATCCTAATTACTATTGGCCTGTTTACGAAGTTTTTGCCCTCAACCAAGCTTGGACGGAGGCGCTCTTTCACAATCAAGCCACCATCAAACAGGTAGAATCTCTCCGTTCCCCCGCTGATCAACCCTCTACACTTACTACCCTACGCGGTGATGAAGGTGTAGTCCTCGTAATTCATATCGGCGAAAGCGTACGCGCAGATCGCATGAGCATTAACGGTTACTCACGTGATACTACTCCTTTCCTGCGCTCATGCTCCAATATCATCAATTTCCCAAATTGCATCTCCGCTGCTTGCGATACCTGCCAAGCCCAAATCGCCATCCTTACCGATGCGCGGCGCAATATTTACGAAAAAGACCCCGCCATGCAGCCGCACACCGGCTCTGTACTCGATCTCTTTGCCGCACACGGCTTCCGCGTCTGCTCTTTCTTCGGCAAACGCAATGCCACTCATCTCAAGTACGATATGGTCGTGCGCTTGCTTACACGCTGCTCCACAGAACGTCACTATGCTCCTGGGTCTCCTTGGACAGCTGTCCCCCTCATGGCTGATTCCTTGCGTCAACAGTCCGCAAGGCAAAACACCCTCTTTTTTATCAACAACGAAGGCAGTCACACCCCATTCTTCCACTTTGACCCCAAACAAGCCCCTTTTCTGCCAGCCGGGGCGTCGTTCGAAAACCCTGCAGCCCACGCCGAAAGCGTCAATAACGCCTACGACAACACAATCCACTACACCGACGAATTTGTACATCGCGTTACACGTGTTCTTCTGGGGCGACCTTGGCTCTACCTCTACATAAGCGACCATGGTGAATATTTAGGGCATGATGGCATATGGGGACGCGCCGCACTGGGCGAGAGCGGGCGCAATTACCACAGCACAACCGGCTGCCGCGTCGGCATGTTCTTCTTGTATTCCCGGGAGTTTGAGAATTTGCATCCTCATATAGCTCAAGCCTTACGTACCCTAGCCTCCCATACGCATATGCCCGTCGCTCAGGAACACATCTTTCACACCTTATTGGGAATTTTCGATCTGCAATCACCTTGGTATAACCCACAACTGGACCTCTCCTCGCCATCCGCCCAACCGTACTCCGGCCCGCTACCTGAAGCAACAGAGTAACCCGTGCCTACATCTGACCCGTTGTTTTGTACTCATCCTCACCTTTTGGACTTGATAAATAGGGGTGATATGCGATAATGGGAGAACGCACTTATGGAGGAAGAGTCGGCGCAATACTTCAAAGAGCCTACCGCGAAAGAGTGGAGGAGCTTCTGGACGCTTGTGGCTGTGCAAGCGCAAAATGCGTTCAACGAAAAGGCGGTGCAGTTCTTGCTGATTCCGCTTGGTGTTTGGCTATGGGGAGCCAGCGGCAGCGTGCTTGAGTATGGATTGGGAGCCATCTACGTTCTTCCCTACATCCTGTTTGCACCGCTTGTTGGGTGGCTGGCGGACTGTTTCTGCAAAACGCGCATTATCCAAGTGATGAGTTTTGTTCAACTCTTCGTGATGAGCTGCATGCTGTTCTGCTTCTACCAGCATGACATGTACGCGGCGATTCTCTGGTTTTCCATCTTCGCGATTCAGGCGACCATCCTCAGCCCTGCCAAGAAGGGAATCGTCAAGGATCTCCTCGGCTCGCGTTATTTGAGCTATGGTTCCGGCATCATTGAGGTGAGCATGGTCTTCGTCCTGCTCCTTGCCCAGATCGGCGTATTTTTCCTCTTCAGCTACCTACTCGACTACTATACCACGCAGCAAGGAGTCTCCATGGCTGAACAGGAAGCCGGTTGGAGCGCCGTTGAACTTCCCACCTGGATCTTCATCTGCCTGGCCATCCTCGTCGCCGCCGCGTCCTTCGTACTCCCCTGCTACCCGGCAAAACAAACACGCCGCTTCTCCTGGAGCCTCTTCTATGAACACTTCGTCCAGATGAAGTACCTCTGGCGCGACCGTCAGCTGCGTCTCAGCGAATTAGGCATCAGCTATTTCTGGTGCCTCGCCGGCAGTCTTTTCCTCATTCTGATCCAAATTGCCAAGGATATGCAAATAAGCCAGCCGGAAGTCGATTTCAGCTTGCAATGCGGCATTCTCATGGCTTGGCTGGGAGGGGGAGTTGTTGTGGGCGGAGTCGTCGCCTCGCGTCTCTGTATGGGAAAGAACGAACTGGGGCTTATTCCTCTGGGAGCCATCGGCGTGACGTGTTGCACGCTGATGCTCTCCCTGCTCAATGTGGAAAGTCTCACCAGCCACATCTTTCTCTCGTTGACAGGCGCTTTCGGGGCCGCCTACCTCGTCCCTCTCAACGCCTTTCTTCAGGACAACTGCGACCCCGCAAACCGCGGCAACATCATTGCCGCCGGCAACCTCTTCGACAACCTCATGGGACTCGGAGCCGTGGGACTCATGTGGGTCATGCACAAGTACGGCGCCAATCCTCAGGGGCAGTACTTCGTACTCTTCCTCATGAGCGCCTTCATCATGGTCACATCCCTGCGTCTCATCCCTCAGGAATTCATCCGCATGGTTGGTATTTGGCTCATGAATCTTTTTTACCGGCCCCGCATCCTTCACCCGGAGCGTTTCCCGGAACGTGGCGGAGCGCTCATTGTCTGCAACCATGTAACTTACGCAGACGCTCTTTTCCTTACCATGGTATGCCCGCGTCCCGTACGTTTTATTGTGGCGGAAGAGTTCATGGTGACCCGCCTACTTGGCTGGATCTTGGAAATTTTCAATTCTGTCCCCATCTCCAGTAAAAACCCGCGCGATGCTATCCGAAGCGCTGCGCACGGCATTGCCAACGGTGATCTCATTTGCATCTTCCCGGAAGGGCAACTCACGCGCACCGGGTGTCTTACTCCCATCCGCCGCGGCATGGAATCCATCGCGCGACGCGCCAAAGCTCCGGTCATCCCCATCTACATGGATGGTCTTTGGGGTAGCATCTTCTCGTACTATCGCAGCCGTTTTTTTACCAAACTCCCCCGTCGCATCCCCTATCCTTTCACGGTAGCGGTGGGTGAACCTATCCACTCACGCCGGGCAAACAGTCAACAAGTGCTGCGCATCTTCCGAGAACTTTCCATGGAGTGTATCGGTTCAGAATCCTGCGACAGCCGAGAATCCCTTATTCACTTGCTGGAATCCATCGGCAATCAGCCCCTCGTGCATTGTTCCGGTTTTTCACTCTCCGGCATACAGATCGCCGGCGCCGTCATCAGTCATCGTTCTCCCGAAAACAGCCCCAAGCCCATTTCTGATTGGCTGCACATCCTCATCAATCTGGCAGCTGACGCCGATACATTCCACCGCGCGTGGATCAACGCTGACCAGGTTCACCACGTGAACGCCCTCAAGGAGGGTCACCATGCCCTCCTTACTACCGTGGGCATGCATGAGCCGCACGAACCTGTGCTTGCCGTACTCTGGCCCATCTTGACCCGCACTCCTGTTCACCTCATCACCTCCGAACGCGATCGCATTGACCAGTGCATCTCTCAAATTGTCGGCAGTGCGCACATGCGCCGCATCCTGTTGAAAGCGGTTCCCCCCCGCCAAATCCCCTTCTTCGATTTTAGCATGGGAGCCGATATCTCCACTCCTAACACCCGTTGGCGCCCCGGTCTTGCCACTCCGGAAGGCATTGTCATCTCCATGAGCATGCGTAAAAGCGTCGTGCGCATGAGCGATGAGACCATCCAGCTTGGGGCACGTCCGCGCACCGTAGGACTGCTTCTTCCCGGTTTCGCCGTGAGAGACTGCGATGTTGTCTCCATCCACGGACCTTCCCTTGCAAGTCCTTTCCCTCTCCCGCAAAAATTATATATTGACGAATGTGCTTTCTTGGCACGTCTCTCATAACCTGCAAAAACAGCTAAAACATCCAGCGACACACCAATAACCGCGTACCGCTCCATGTTCCATTTTTTATTTCTCCGACGAGTCGTCTCCGTATCATCATTTTGGCTCCGCTGCGCACGGGCATTTTCTTTTCCCATGACGTTTTTGGGATGGCTTGTTATCTTTATTTACTCCCTGCAACATGGCGGCAAACTGTTCCCCGGAATCCTCGCCCTTGTTGGCGCTTTTGCCATGCACATGGCCACTAATTTGCTGGATGACTTATTTGACTACTTCATCTTGCGCAACAACATGGAGCTGCAGAAAGCAGCCCTCAACGACAAATGCATTTACCTCATTGATGGCCGTACATCCCTCTCTAAAGTGTGCATGTGCATTCTCTTCTTCCTTGGTGTAGCTGCCGGCATCGGACTTTTGTTAATCTACCTTTCCGGACCGTGGGTGATACTCTTTATGGCCGGCGGACTTTTCATTGCCTTGGGCTACCAGTGGTGTTCTTTACGCGGACTCGGCGAAGTAGCAGTACTCACTGCATACGGACCACTGCTTTTCGGTGGTGTCTATTATGTGATGACTAGTTCATTTTCACTGAGTGTCTTTGCTCTTTCCTTCGGCTGCTCCAGTCTTGTCGCTTCCGTTCTGTATAACCACATGCTCATGGACTACGATGCCGACAAGTGTGCCAGCAAAATAACTCTTTGCCGCAAGTTAGGGAGCAAGTCGCGAGCACTTGCTTTCAGTCTCTTTTTCTACCTGGCCGGTTTCGCTGCATCTATTTTTCTGGCTTGTTCCACCGGCAGTCTGTTTTACCTGCTTGCTTTGCTGATTATTCCCCTCGTGTTTGATATCTATCTGCTCCTGCATATATACAACCACGATAAAACGCACCTACCCGCTATTCGGCCATGGCACTATCCCCTGCACCACTGGGATGAACTGAGGAAAAGCACCGATGCGCCGTTCTATATGCGCTTCTTCTACTCACGCAACATCGCCGTGTATTACATGCTGCTCATCTGCATTGCCTCATGCCTGCAGTGATACTGCTTGTTGCCTCCCCCAACGAGCTTTACGTGCCCGGAGGCTTGTTCGAGTTTCTCCCTTTCGACATATTGCATTTTCTTCTCTTTTTCTCATCCTATCCTCATCTCTCTTGTTGTGTACACTGCCGTACGTCGTGTACATGCTTGCATTTTTAACATCGCTGCGGTTTTCTGTATTTTGAAGCATCAATCGCTAATTTTTTGCACCAAAGAAAACTTCTCGGCGTTCATAACCGCTCATTATCGGACAAGACTTCATCATCGACAATGCCGGGCCTTTCCGTCATACCCATGAAGGGGGGCTTCACCCGCAAACGGTTCCCCCGCCCGATCTGTCCCCCTCATGCTCTCCGGTTTTCTCTTTCAAAGGTGCCCTCCAGCGACTGGCGCTCAGTCCCACTTATTTGAATACTTTCGCCTATTTCTCACATCTCTGAACTGCCACATCTATTAAATTATCATTTTAAATTAATAAGAAAATGAACTTTCAAGAAAAACTTGCAAATTTGACGAATAGGTGCCATAATAGCCCCTATGGGGAGATTGAGCAGGTTCATCACGCTAGGCAGCTGTCTGTTGATGCTGTTGACAGTCAGCTGCCAGCAACAGGAGAGCAATGCCTCCCTGCGGTCGCCGCAACTTTTCAGATTTCAACCTTCCAAGAATCCCATCGTTCCGCGTACGATGTCGCGATTAGCGCGTGAGGCCAACATCAAGATACGCATGGTACCTTCAAACTCCCGCCAGCGGAGGGCTGCAAAAAAAATCCGCCCCACGTTCCTGACCATCCACAGCACGTCGAATCACTCTTCTTCCGCTACAGCCATGCAACACTCCCGTGCACTCTGCCGGGGAGCCTTTTCCAATCGCAGTTGGCACTTCACCGTGGATCAGTACATGGTGGTGCAAAATCTCCCACTGAATGAAAGTGGTTGGCATGCGGGCACAGCGGCCGGCAATCACCATTCTCTCGGCATTGAAATGTGCGAGGCCGAAAACCTCGGACAAAATCACTTCCGCACGTGGGATCGTGCTGCCAAATTGGTCGCAGTTCTCATGAAGCGCTACAATATCAATCTGCGCCACGTGGTGCCGCATTACCACTGGACCGGGAAAAATTGTCCCACTCCCTTGCTGACCAATGGTCGCCCAGGTCCCAAGTGGGGGTGGTTTCTCTCGCGTGTGGATTACTATTACCGCTGTATCAACGGCGGCACACCCAATCGATAATGGAAAGCACGCCGACGCTGCTGCCAACAACCGCGCTGGAGGATTTACCATTTATCTCCCCGCGTGAATTGAAAGCCCTCCACGCTTCGTCTTTGACGACAGTGGGGGATCTCTTACGTATCGTTCCGCGTCGCTACGAGGATCGCCGCACATCCCCGCCGCTCTCCTCCTTGGCCAATGGTGAATATGTATGCCTGCAGTTGCGCATCTACTCCGCCGGATGGCGCATCTCCTACAAGAGGTACTATGAGTTGAGTGCCGGTGAAGATCAGCATCCTCAAGGTCCGCGCGTACTTTTGCGGTGGTTCAATATGCCCTACGTTGCCAAATTTTTGGCCGTCGGTATGCTTCTTTCCGTGTACGGCAAATTGCGTTCTGTCTCTGGTAAATGGACCATTTGCAACCCTGACTTTGAAATACTGGATGACACCGAACAAGCCGGCGTGCGACTAGCCGCTGCCGCCATGGGTGAATCCGCGCCCGGTACGCTTCCTGCCCCCCAATTTATCCACACAGGTCGTATTGTCCCCATTTATCGCTCCGTTGCCGGCATTTCCGCACGAGCCATGCGGACTCTTGTTTATCGCCTTCTGGCAGCACTGAACCCAGACTCTGTGTGGGAAGATTACGACACGGCCCCATCCTACCCCATGGCTTGTGCCCTGCGCGACCTGCATTTCCCCGCAGATGAGGCAACCTCCCACAAAGCGCGTCTGCGTTTCGCGCTCTCAGAATGCTTTGCACGACAATTTGCCGTCGTCTGGCGCCGCAAGCAAACTAAAGCCCATCACGGACAAATCACTGCCACTACCAACTACTATTGCAAAGAACTCTTGGAGTCCCTCCCCTTTTCTCTCACCGCAGCACAGCTCCGGTGTATTGAAGAAATACGCACTGACATGGCACAACCCACCCCGATGAATCGTCTGTTGCAAGGGGATGTAGGCAGCGGCAAAACTCTTGTGGCTCTCTGCGCCATGCTCATGTGCTTCGAATCCGGCAAAACGGCCGCACTCATTGCTCCCACTCAGATACTCGCAGAGCAGCACTACCGTAACTTCTGCCGTCTGCTGCGGAGCATGGACATCCGCATTTCTTTGCGCACCTCCGACCGCTCTGACGATTCCGTTATCCAATTGGATTACCCCGATCAATCCGCGCGACAGGACACATCTCCACGCCTTCTAATTGGGACGCACACTCTCTTATTTCCCAAAAATCGCCCCACGAATCTGGGACTTGCGGTCATTGATGAGCAACACAAGTTCGGCGTAGCCCAGCGTGAACGCTTTATACGCTCCGGAAATCACCCGGACGTCTTAGTCATGACTGCCACTCCAATTCCCCGAACTCTCACGCTCACCATTTATGGGGACCTGGATGTTTCCGTCATCGATGAATTGCCGGCCGGTCGTGGCGAAGTCACCACCGCCCTGCGCAATCCCCGGCACATGAAGCGCATCATCTCATTCCTGCATGCAGAGCTTGCCGCCGGCCATCAGGCATACGTTGTATCTCCTCTCATCGAAAAGAGCGAAGCCTCTGACCGTGCCTCGGCCATCGCCGAACAATTGCGTTGGCGCGAACTCCTCCCTGACGCAACCATCGGACTCTTACACGGGCACATGAATGCGCAAGAAAAAGACGCTGTCATGTCTTCCTTTCGCAGCGGAGACATCCAATTGCTCGTCGCTACCACAGTGGTGGAAGTTGGGGTGGATGTGCCGAATGCAACCGTCATGCTCATCAACGATGCGGATTCTTTCGGTCTCTCTCAGCTCCACCAACTCAGGGGACGTATCGGTCGCGGTTCTCAGAAAAGCTACTGCATCCTCCTGTCCTCTGTACCGGCAAATGACCCAGCTCGCGAGAAGTTAGAGATTCTCTGCAACTCAACCAATGGTTTTGAAATTGCCGAGCAAGACTTGCGCCTGAGAGGCCCGGGAGATGTTCTCGGTACAGCTCAAAGCGGCTTAGGAGCCGTGCAATTCCCTGAGTGGCTGGCCGACACACGCCTCATCTACCGAGCCGACAAACTCGCCTCTTCCATTCTGCAGCAGGATCCCACACTCTCTATGCCAGCTCACGCTGCCTTGCGACGGCGTATGCAGGATTTCCCCGATGAATCAGTCACCTCCTGAAAAGAGGAGAAAAAGAAAGGGTGGCTTAATGGCCACCCTTCTTTGCAGATTTCTCATGTTGCGTGTTACAGCAAGGAGAACACAATATTCAACCCCGCAGTCACAATGCTCACCATACTCATGAGTTTGATGAGGATGTTCAGCGAAGGACCGGAGGTATCCTTGAAAGGATCGCCCACCGTATCGCCCACCACAGACGCATCGTGAATCGGCGTGTGCTTGCCACAGAACTCGGCATCTCCGGTTTCAATAAACTTCTTGGCATTGTCCCAAGCGCCACCAGAATTGGCCATAAACACCGCCAGCACAAAACCGCCGGCCAAGCCTCCCGCAAGCAAACCGAAAACACCTGCTACTCCCATTACCAAACCGGTCAGTATCGGCACCACCACAGCAATGAGTGACGGGATGATCATCTCTCTCTGCGCACCTTGAGTGGAAATCCCCACGCAACGTGCGTAGTCCGCCTTCTTTCTACCCTCCAGCACATCTTTATCAGAAAGCTGACTGCGTACCTCTTCCACCATGCGCTTGGCTGCACGGCCAACCGCATTCATCGTAAGGCCGCAGAAGAGGAAAGAAAGCATGGCGCCTATAAAGATGCCCAGCAGCACTTTCGGGTTCATGAGCGTTACCTCAAACTTACTCATGAAGGTGGCAATGTCCCAGCTCGCTACTTCAGTTCCCTTGCCAATGGAGCCGCTGAAAAGGCTCAGCGTGATATCCGCGTCGCCCAAACGCCCGGCCGCTATCTTGAGTTCCTCAATGTAGGATGCCAGAAGAGCGAGAGCCGTGAGAGCGGCAGAGCCAATCGCAAATCCCTTGCCGGTGGCCGCCGTGGTGTTGCCAAGAGCATCCAGCGCATCCGTGCGCGAGCGCACGCTCTCGCCCAGCCCGCTCATTTCGGCATTGCCTCCGGCGTTGTCGGAGATCGGTCCATAAGCATCCGTCGCCAGCGTGAGACCGAGGGTAGAAAGCATACCAACCGCGGCAATGCCGATGCCGTACAGTCCCATACTCAGGTTGCCAGAGGAAAACTCAAGGCCGCCGGCGGCACACAAATAAGCCCCGATAGTACCCACCACAATGAAAATCACCGGCCAACAGGTGGATATCATGCCCACGCCGATGCCAGAGATAATGACAGTGGCGGGTCCTGTCGTTGCGTTTTCAGCAATGAATTTCACCGGCTTGTATTCAAAAGACGTGTAATATTCCGTCACCTTGCCGATCAAGATACCAACCACCAAACCTATGACGATGGATCCCCAAAGCCCTTGCCAGTTCTCAATGCCCAGCAAGTAAAGCACACCTGCTGCCGCCAGAGCTATCAGGACGCCGGAAAAATTAATACCACGATTGAGAGCCGCCATCAACTGGCTCTGAGTAGCGCCCTGCTTCGTGCGCACAATGAATATGCCAAGCACGGAAAGAATCGCTCCCACCGCGCCGATAATCATGGGCGCCATCACCATCTTCAGCCCTTGGTCGTACGAACCATGGGCCGCTGCGACAGCCGCTGCTCCCAATGCGGCAGATGCGAGGATAGATCCGGCGTACGACTCATACAAATCCGCGCCCATGCCTGCCACATCGCCCACGTTGTCGCCTACGTTATCAGCAATGGTAGCGGGATTCCGGGGGTCATCCTCATTAAAGTGATATTCCGTCTTGCCCACAAGATCAGCCCCTACATCAGCGGCCTTCGTGTAGATGCCGCCACCCACACGGGCAAAAAGCGCCTGAAGCGACGCCCCCATGCCAAAGGTCAGCATAATCGTGGTAATCTCTACCAACTTGCTCACTCCTTCTCCCTGCACAAGGCCTGTGTTGTCCAAGATGAGATACCAGCCAGATATGTCGAGCAACCCGAACCCCACCACCGTGAGACCCAACACCGCTCCGGATCTGAATGCGAGCTTCAGGCCACGATTCAACCCATCATGTTCATCGCGACAAGCCTCCGCCACACGACCAGATGCGTAGGTGGCTGTTTTCATTCCAATGAACCCGGCCAATCCGGAAAAGAAACCTCCCGTTAAAAACGCCACCGGCACAATGTTGTTCTGCAATCCAAAGTAGGCCATCACCCCAAACACCACAGCAATGATCACAAAGAAAAGTGCCACCACCTTGTACTGCTGCTTCAGGTATGCCATCGCGCCCTCGCGCACGTAGCCGGCTATCTCTTTCATCCGATCCGTCCCCTCATCCGCTTTCTTCATGTTGAAGAAAAAGATCGCCGCGAAAAGCAGCGCTACCAGTGAGGCGGTCGGTACCAACCAGAATAATATTTGGGGATCCATAGTGTCTGTCTCTGTATTGTTGCTTCCCTTCCGAAAAGCGGCGTATTCTACACCCCTCTACCCGTTTTGGCAACACAAATCGCGCCTCCCCTCCCCCGTTTTTTGCATCCAATATTTGAATAATGAAAAAAACATAAAATCTTCCTGCTCCTTTTCTTCCTTTTATTCTTTCCATTAAAGTCTTACCTAAAGCGCCCGCGGCGCCATCTCTTTTCAAAGGAGATGAGCCGGGATATATCCGTATTTCATTTAAAATAAAATTTTTACGAATTACACCCTACT
>CANQAC010000033.1 GCA_947589345.1 uncultured Akkermansia sp. | reverse complement strand
TTGCCCAAAAATCGCCAACTCCTGCTATCATCATGCTTCCCTCCCATGAATCTACATTTTCTTGGGACGGATGTGGGTTGGAGTAATGCGTGTCCTGATTTTCCTTGACAAAAGGGGATGAGTTTTGTAGACAATAGTAGGGTAAAGATGGATACGTATGTGCCAAAGGTCGCGGGGAACTGGGAAAAGTTACCTAATCTTCCAGATGAGGAGGGCTACGCCGGTATGTATGCCGGAGTAGCGGTTGATGCCCATACCGGTGCGGCGGCGTTATTGGCTGCCGGTGGGGCTAATTTCCCGGAGAAACCACTCTGGGAAGGTGGCCCCAAGCGTTGGACAGATCGCGTATTTTTGCTCACTCCTGACGCGAGAGATTGGAGCGAGCCTGTGAAATTGCCCAAGCCCATGGGCTATGGGGCGACAGTTTCATTACCAAAGGGAGTAATGCTCATCGGTGGGTGTAATGCCGATGGGGTATTCCGGGATTGCCTGCTGATTTCGTTAAATAGCGGTACGCTGCAGATCGCCCCGTTGGCTCCGCTTCCTGTGGGACTTACCGGGCATGCAGCTGTGTTGTTAGATGGTAAGGTGTATGTACTCGGCGGCAGTCTGTCTCCCGGGGAGCAGGATGCCCAGAGTTCTCTTTTCATCTATGATCCGGCAGCAGATGCATGGAGCGAGGGAAAGTCTCTCCCCGCGCGCGGGCGGTTCCTGCACCAAATGGCTGTGGTAAGTGGAGCGCTTTATGTGCTGGGGGGTATTGGTATTAAACCTGGTGAGAATGGTCGGATGGTACGTGATATGCTCACTGAGGCATGGCTTTACACGCCCCAGGGAGGATGGGATCAAGTTGCAGACTTGCCCCGGTTTTGTGCCGCAGCGCCTACGCCAGCTCCGGTTTCTCCAGCCGGTAAGATCTATCTATTGGGCGGAGATGACGCTTCCGTGAAGGGAGTAAATTCCCCGCAATGTCACCCCGGTTTCCACAGCGTGAGCCTCAGCTACTGCCCCGCGTGCAACACGTGGAAAGAGGAGGGGCCAATCCCCGCTCCGCGGGCGGTTCTTCCGTGTGCTGTGTGGAATGGTCGCGCGGTCATTTTCAACGGTGAACAACGCCCCGGCAAACGCTCCAACGAGGTGTGGGCAGCTTCATTATCATAACAACCATAGAATGGTCATGAAAATCCTAGCTTTGGGTTGCGTATGCTGTCTGTCGCTGGTGTCTTACGCGGCAGATCAACTTAAAAGTGAATCAGCGGGCAAGGTGGATGATGCAGCGGGTAGAGCAGGGATGGTAGCCGTGGTGCTGCCGGCTGGGCAGAACCGCCCGCAGGATCTTCTGGTGGTGACAGGTGGGGCTAATTTTCCGAATGCTAAACCGGGAGCCGCCACAGCAGAAGAACGCGGTGAAAAGGTATTTTACGCCGATGTGTCTGTGGCCGATCATCCAGGTCAGCCGGGGGAAGTGAAGTTGGTAGGTGTGGGTAAAATGCCGCGCCCGATTGCGTACGCTGCTTATGCGGGCACAGCGCGAGGTATGCTGGTGGCCGGTGGATGCAATGCAGATGGACATGTGGCGAAGGTCACCATGAGCGCTTTGCGGGACGGGGAATGGGTTACCGAAAGTTTGCCAGATCTCCCGCGCTGCCTGGCGTATCCGGCTTTTGCGATGGCTGGCAATAAATTTTATGTGATGGGTGGTCAGGAGCATCCGGATTCCACTGCAGCTTTGAGCAGTTGCTACGTACTGGATCTGGATGATATCGGGGCGGGTTGGCAGGAACTGGCTCCTATGCCTGACGAACGCATGTTGGCGGCTGCGGGAGTGGTAGAAGGGGTGATCTACGTGCTTGGGGGCTGCTCATTGCATCCGGATGCAAAGGGACAAGCTGAGCGTATGTATCTGAAAGATATACTCTGCTACGATCCTGTGTCCAATACTTGGGCCAGAGTGAACAGCGAAATGCCCGAGACACTTGTTGGGGCCGCTAATCCTTTGCCGGTGGACAATCAATCTCTTTATGTCCTCGGTGGCGACCCGGGGGACTATTATCGCGCTTCATTGCAAGGAAATGTCCCCGCGAAACATCCTGGGCAGAGCAAAAGGATATACACTTACACTCCGTCTTCCGGGGAATGGGTCAAGGTGGGAGAGCTGCCGGAAGGGATAGCTACTTTTCCGGCGGTGATTTCCGGCAATCGTATTCTCACCATCTCCGGGGAGATTTTCCCCGGCGTACGCACACCGCGCATTTACTCCGTACCTCTCCCACAATAACCTCATCTCAGCCTCTACCTATGCAACAAGGCTCTTTCATTGACGTGCTTCTCATGTTTCTCGGTACCATTCTGCAGACCTTCGGCGAAATGTTCGGTGCAGCGATACGTTGGTGCAGTTTCTACGCGAACACGACCCTGTTCGTCGCGGCGGCGGTGGCTCTGGCGGCCGTCTTGCTCGGGATAAAGAACGGTTTTCGCTCCAAGCCGCTGCCGGCGTATGTGAAGGGCAAGGGACCGGGCTTCTGGGCGTGGATGGCGGTAATCGTGCTGTGGGTCGTCGTGATGCTCAACTACTTCGACCGCCAGCTTCTCGCCGTGCTGAACACCTCCATCACCTCCGGCGAACAGGGCATTGCCATGACGCAGGCGCAGTTCGGCATGGTCACCTCCGCCTTCCTCATCGTGTACGCCGCGCTCAGTCCCGTGGGCGGTTACCTGGCGGACCGCTTCAGCCGCAAGTTCATCATTCTGTGCTCACTCGTCGTCTGGTCCGTGGTGACGTGGATGACCGGACAGTCCTCCAGCTACGAGGAGCTGATCTTCTGGCGTGGAGCGATGGGGGTGAGCGAGGCCTTTTATATCCCGGCGGCTCTGGCGCTCATCTCGGACTACCACCGTGGCTCCACGCGCTCTATGGCGACGGGGCTGCACATGAGCGGCATCTACGCCGGACAGATCCTCGCCGGGTACGGTGCATGGATTGCCAATGATCCCGCCTGCGCCCTCGGCTGGCGACTTACCTTCGAGACTTTTGGCTTCATCGGCGTTGCGTACGCCCTCGTCGTCATCCTCCTCCTGCGTGATCCGGAGGCCAAGGAAACGGAGGAGGGGGAGGTGACGCCGGAGGAGCCGACAGCCGGTTCCGTTCCGACGGAAGATTTTTCCATAGGACGTGTGTTGCACAGCCTTTTCACCGGACGGGCGATGGCGATGTTACTCGTGATGTATGCCTGCGCGGGCTTTGCCAACTGGTTCCTCATGGGTTGGTACCCGCGCCTGTTGCAGGATATGTTCGGCATCTCGGAGGCGGCCGCCGGTCCCATGGCAACCATGTGGGTGAACATCGCAAAGTACGCGGCAGTGCTGCTGGCGGCCGTGGTGGCCGATATGTGGTACCTGCGCAACAAGAATGCGCGGGCGTACGTGCCGGGCATCTGCTTCCTGCTGGCGGGACCTTGCGTGATCGTGGCGATGCTGCCGGCGCTCGGTGTTTCCATCGGGCTGACGCTGGTCGCCACCGTCGCTCTCGTTTCGATGCAGGGAGTGGCGCAGGGCTCGTTGGATGCCACGCTTATGCCCGTGTTGCGCTCGCACATCGATGAACGATTCTCCGCGACGGGCTACGGTTTGCTGAATCTGACTTCCGTATCTGCCGGGGCGCTGATTTCGTGGTTGGGCGGCTATCTGAAGGACTCGGGCATTGCGTTGGGCGTCCCGCTGAGCATAGCGGGTTTCCTGATGGTCATCTGCGGGTTGCTATTCTTCTTGCTGCCCAAGAAGACGGCCTGATGGGTATGGGGTGATAGAATACGAGGGAAAATAACGTACGTATAAGAGGTATGAAACTTTTCAAGATGGCATATCTGTTGGCTGCAGTTGGTCTGTGTATTCCTGCAGCTCAGGCAAAACCTGGCAAGGACGATAAATCGCCCTACGCACAGGCGGTGGATGTTTTTGTGCCGGGAAAGGACAACAGCTATAAGAGCATTCGAATTCCGTGCATAGTGAATGCTCATGGCACTCTTGTGGCGGTGGCGGAGGGGCGGCAGTCTCCCGGCGACCAGTCCAACAATGATATGATTGTGAGCATCAGCAAAAATGGCGGTAAAAGCTGGAGTAAACCGACTGTTGCCGTGGCAGCAGATGGTGGCTCCAGTCTTGGAAACCCTTGTCTGCTCTATGACCCGGAAAAGAAGTTGACTATTTTGATGTACCAGCGATACCCAAAAGGGGTGAGTGAGCAAGGAAAAGTTCAGCCTGCCCCAGGATTTGATGATCCTAAACGTACACTGGGATGTTTTATCATAACCTCGAAGGATCATGGCCGACACTGGAGCAAGCCAGTGGACGTGACTCGTACTACACGCCATGAGGATTGTTCCATAACGTGTTCAGGTCCGAACCCCGGCGTGGTTCTTACTCAAGGGCCCCACAAAGGACGTTTGGTGGTGGCTTTCAATGAGGCCCCTGCCTTTGGCAATTGGCATATCACAGCCGCTTATTCCGATGACCATGGCAAGACATGGAAGTTGGGTGAAAAATCTGAATCCGGCAAGAGAGTCAATGAAGTTTCATCCGCCGAATTGCCCGGTGGTGAAGTGTTGGTTGTGTCCCGCTCATGGGGAGGTTCGCATCGCGCGGTTTCAGTGTCGAGCGATGGTGGCGAAACATGGGGACCGGTGACGGCGCACATGGATCTGCCAAGTCCGAATTGCCAGAATGGGCTTACTCGTTATTCCTTTGACAATCAAGCGAAATACGGCAATAAAAGCCGTCTTATATTCTCTGCTTGTGAACCTGGACGTAAGGATGGGTTTCTCAAAATGAGCTACGATGAAGGGCAGACTTGGCCCGTGCAGAAGAGCATAGGACCGGGCCCTTTTGCGTACTCGGTGCTTTGCCCGGTAAAGCCTGGTATCGTTGGAATGCTTTTTGAGGGCCGCGATAACAAAATTCTCTTCGCTCCTGTTTCGATTAGTTGGTTAACAGATGGGGAAGATGCAGGTATCGGAACGGAAGAAACGAAGTGAGCAGCGTACACTGTGCCGTGAGGAAGAAGTCGGATTTTCTTGTGCTTGCTGCGCTACCGTGGAATCTCCTACTTGGGCTGCAATGTAATCAATCCATGGCTTGCCCATGGATTGAGTGAAATCATTCTCCTATTTCTCCAACGCTTCGCCCAAGGCGTCAAAGAGGGCGGCGATCAGTCGTGATCACCAGGCCGTAAAAACGGCTCTGTGCTGGAACTGGTATATTTCCTCGGCGGCGGAACTACATAAACTGAGTCGCCGGATGTGGCGATTACCAACGAGGCACGAGAACGAGCGCCGTCAGCTCTCTGGGATTCAGCATCAGGTGGTTAAACTGCGCGTAGAAGCAGCAAACGTGTTCAAACGAGTACGGGAGGACAAGGAAACCTTGGCGATAAAGTGTGAACAGAGTACTACGATTCAGGAGCGGAACTCGTATCAGGCTCAGGAGCAGGGGAAGGTTGGGGGAGATCTGTCACCTTGATGCCAAGCTGGTGCAGGAGATCCACCGCATCAAGAGAACCTTGTGCGGCCGCTGCGCGCAGCCATTTGATGCCTTCGCGGCGATCTCGTCTCACTCCTGCTCCTTCCACATAACACGCTCCAAGGAAATACTGAGCGCGTTCGTCTCCTTGTGTTGCTGCCATTCGGAACCATTTGACGGCTTCAGCATCATTTTGCTCTACGCCCACACCATCAAAATAACATAACCCCAAACCAGCCTGTGCTGGCACATAACCAGCTTCCGCCGCCTGCTGGTAAAGCCGCGCTGCTTCTTGCGGGTTTTGTTCTGTCCCCACGCCGGCTTCATAGCAGACCCCCAAATTATATTGAGCTTGGGGATACCCCTGCTCGGCGGCCTTGCGGAACCAACCGACAGCTTGAGAGTCATTGCGATCTACCCCTTCTCCTTTGGCTAAACAGCGACCGAATCGACACTGAGCTTCTGCCATCCCTTGATCAGCTGCTGCACGGAACCAACGAGCCGCCTCCTCCGGCTCTGCTTTGGTGCCGATCCCATCAGCGTAACAAATGCCCACCTCAAGCTGAGCCACAGGAAGACCTTGCTCGGCGGCTTTTTTGAGCCATTCGAAGGCAGCGGAAGGGTCTTTTTGCACTCCTTCACCATTTGAATAACAAAGAGAAAGGGCATACTGAGCAGGTGCGAAATTTTGTTCGGCTGCTCGCTTACACCACATAGCGGCTGCGGCGGAATCTTGTTGTACGCCTTCACCCTTGGCAAAGCAGAGAGCCAGAGCGCACTGAGCTTTGGCGTATCCTTGTTGGGCGGCAGCGCGGAACCATTTGACGGCTTGTCCTGCATCAGCTTCCACCCCTTCTCCTATCCGGTACGCTTCGGCGAGCACATACTGGGCTTCGGGAAGATTTTTTTCAGCAGCCAGACGGTAGTGTTTCACAGCTTGAACGAGGTCTTTCTCGAGGCCTTCACCCTGTGCATAGCAGAGTCCCAACTGGAGCTCCGCCTCTGGAACTTGTTGGTCGGCTGCCTGGCGCAACCATTTGACGGCTTGCTCCATATCGCGCTCAACACCGCATCCTTCAGCGTAGCAGAGTGCAAGTTGCAGTTGAGCCTCCGGAATGTCTTGGTCAGCCGCTGCGCGGAACCATTTGACTGCCTCAGCGTCGTTCTTTTCCACCCCTTCGCCGCGGGCGTAGGAGAGAGCCAGACTGAGCTGAGCTTCCGGCATTCCTTGCTGAGCTGCTTTAGCCAACCATTCGGCAGCGGCTGTCACGTCTTTTTGGACGCCTTCTCCTTGTTCCAGGCAAAGAGCCAAGTTGTATTGAGCTTTGGCGTGGCCTTGTTCGGCCGCTTTGCGAAACCACTCAGCGGCCGCGGTTGCATTTGCTTTGTCTGAAGACATGCACAGACATATTGCCAAGTTAAATTGAGCTTCCGCGTCCCCCTGTTCTGCAGCGGCTTGCAGCCATTTTACCCCTTCCTCAATTTCTCCTCGTTCCTGATTTTCGTGTGGGGTGATAAGCAATAAGCCCAGAAGTTTCTGAGCCGGCATAAACCCTTGTTCAGCGGCCTTCCGCAGCCACTTTGCCGCTTGAGAGGCATCTGCCTCCAGAATATGTCCTTTAGCAAAGAACTCGCCGATGCAGAATTGGGCTTCAGGCAGACTTTTACTAGACGCCTCGCTCAGCCAGTGAAGAGCTGTTATGGGGTCCTCTTCCACGCCATTTCCATCCCGGTAGCGTTTGCCCAATTCAAGTTGCACCTCAGCTTGACCCGAACGGGCCGCCACATTCATACAATCGATCAGTTCACCATCGTATTCCGCAGCCACTTTACCTTGCTCCAGCAGATTGCACAAGAGCAGGGCGGCTTCACCATGGTGACTTTCCGTCACAGCCGCTCGCAACCATTTGGCTGCCTCTGCCGTGTTCTGCTCTGCGTTTTCTCCTTCCAAAAGCAATTTCGCCAACTGAGTTTTGACGTCGCTTGACCCGTGTTCCGCTGCGGTTCGAAGCCACTGAAGCCCTTCTTGAGTGGACGAGCCTCCCTTTTTAATCAAACAGTCCGCCAGACAATACTGAGCTTCATTGTTCCCATCCTCAGCGGCATCCCTCAGCAGATCGGCCGCCTTGTCCAATTCTCCACTTTTGTACAGCTTCAACCCACGCTCTTCGGGAGGTACATAAAGTTTACCTGCTTGCCATGCGCCAACGGCGCCCACTACCATACCAGCTATTATGCCTCCGCTGAACCACCAGTAACAACGACCATTCCGCCCGTGTTGTACGGGCTCAGATTTCTCTGCTTCACTCATATTCTGCACTCGCAACTTACCACTTATTATACAGAAAAACAAGGATAAACTCCTACAATTTGTTTTTTTATTCCATCGATCATGCGATACAGCAACAAGGCGAAAATTTTTTTAGCTTTTCATCCGCGGATAGATATGGTAAGGTGCGAAGTCAGTCGAGTTCTGACATGCCGCTACCATGAAAAAGATGCTTCCACTGATCGCTCTGCTGATGCTGCTGACAAATCTGGTATGTTCGGGGCAAGAAAAGGAGATGGAGGAGGCGGCAGTGCAACCGCCCATTGCTGAGCCGACTGACTTGCCGCCGGCTACGACTCATGAAATTTTGGAGCAATCGAGTCAGGAAGAATCCGATGAGGAAGATAATGTGTCAGAAGCGATGCCTGCCACTGAAGATCAGATTAAAGAGCAAATTATGGCCGAATTTTGGGTCCCTGAGAAAGTTCGCCCGGCATTGAGGGACGCGGCCACGGCCATGAGTGCTGAATCGCTGCGCAAATACCTTACCTACCCCCACCATGCGTACGATGGGCACAGTGTGTTAGACCACGTGCGCATGAAGGTGAGATTTGTTCCGCCCGTGGATGGTAAAACTTGCCCGGATTGCGGTAAAATCGTGGAAAACTCTAACCCGGATGGAGCATTTCCCGCATGGACTCACCACTACACGGGAGTCGGTAATCAATACAGCCGCTTTCCGGTACCGCTTTCCGTCTACGCCTCCGAGGAACAGGAAATGAGTCTTTGGCGGAAACTCGTGCATCGTGTTCAAGTAGATCAGTTTAATTTAGCAGCCACGCTCATATTTCTACTGGCCATCATTCATACCTTTATGGCGCCGGTGTTCCAAGGTCTGGCTCACAAGCTCGAAAAACGCCACAAGCAGAAATTGCGGGAAGAGAACTTTCGCATTCTTCATCCGGAACAGCGCGTGCCTGTCTCCTTTGCTTCAACATTGTGCCACTTCTTGGGGGAAGTCGAGGTGGTGTTCGGGTTGTGGATTTTACCTTTCTTTTTCGTGTGTCAACATTATTACTCCATGGAGGATTTCCTGCGTTATATCGATCGCGATACCAGTTTCACCGAGCCCCTTTTCGTGGCGGTGGTCATGGTGATTGCGTCTTCGCGCCCCATTTATCGTTTAGCAGAAAATACGCTCAAATTGGGGG
Organism: uncultured Akkermansia sp.; assembly: GCA_947589345.1. Lineage (GTDB taxonomy): Bacteria > Verrucomicrobiota > Verrucomicrobiia > Verrucomicrobiales > Akkermansiaceae > Akkermansia. The sequence goes on along the minus strand of CANQAC010000033.1, from coordinate 15,518 downwards.
CTTCGCTGGGCAATGGGTCACCGGCAGCGTGGTGGATATCTGTGTTGAGCATTGCTCCTTTGCTTGGTTCTTTCATCACAGAGCCGGCAGCCATGACGCTTTCAGCCATCTTGCTGGGCAAGAAGTTTTACCAACTGCGCCCAAGCGTGGGGCTGTGTTATGCAACGATAGCTTTGCTTTTTGTCAATGTATCCGTGGGTGGCACGCTTACGCACTTCGCGGCGCCTCCCATCGTCATGGTGGCGGGTAAGTGGAATTGGGATATGACTCACATGTTCACACACTTCGGGTGGAAAGCGATGACAGGTATTGCCCTGGCCAACATCATTTACTTCCTCGTTTTCACCAAAGAGTTTAAACGATTGGCGGAGGTGCAGCGGCAGAACGCCACTGTGGATGGCTCAGTACCGACCTCGTGGGAGGATCGTCAGGACGTCATTCCGGTTTGGGTATATGTCGTGTCGATTCTCTTTCTGGCTTGGACTGTGACGTTTGCACACCATCCCGCGATATTCTTGGGAGGATTTATGTTCTTTCTCGGGTTCACGATGGCGACACCGCAATACCAGAACGCTTTTTCGATCAAGGTGCCATTGTTGGTGGCTTTCTTTTTGGCGGGTTTGCTGATATTGGGAGGCGTGCAAGGGTGGTGGATGCAGCCAGTGCTGCAAGCTTTGGCTGAGTTGGGTGCTGAGGCTACCATGGGTGTTGCCAGTGTGCTGACTGCTTTTAACGATAACGCCTCTGTGACGTTCTTATCCAGCACCGTGCCGAATTTGCCGGAGGCTATCAAATACGCGGTGGTGGCAGGCGCTGTGACAGGTGGTGGCCTCACGGTGATTGCCAATGCGCCAAATCCTGCCGGGCAAGCTATTCTTGGGAAGTATTTCAAATCGGGCATCAGCGCCGGACGCCTCTTTATTTGGGCGCTCCTTCCCACTGTCATCATGTTCTTAATGTTTACTTTGTTTTGACGATGTTCACAGGGTTGGTAGAATGCACGGGGAGGATCAATTCATGCACGCCCATAGAAGGCGGCGCTCGCTACGGCGTAGAAATACCCTTTGCTCATGAGCTGTCTCTTGGTGATTCCGTAGCAGTGAACGGATGCTGTTTAACCGTGGACGATTTAAGTCCGGAGATCGTGAGTTTTGACTTATTAAGCCAGACTCTGAGGGTAACCTCGCTGGGGCAATTACAGGCTGGCTCGCTCTGTAATTTGGAGCGGGCCATGCTTCCTACCTCGCGCTTGGGGGGGCATTTTGTTTCCGGACACATCGATACCACGGGTGAAGTTGTGGAATGTACGCCCGTTGGACAAGATCACAGACTGCGTGTGCGTGTTCCCAGCCTGCGGTATGTGATTGACAAGGGGAGCATCGCGATAGACGGTGTGTCGCTGACAATTGCAGCGATCAATCGCGAGAAGTCAGAACTGGAATTTTGGATTACTCCGCATACATGGCTGCACACAGTGATGCCGCAGTATGGAGACGGTGTTCTTGTCAATGTGGAATGGGATATGTTGGCCAAATATATGGAGAGCTTCATGACCGCACGTGATCATCTGGAGATGGGTCGATGCCAACCTAAACGTGGGTAGGCGACTGTCCGGCAGAATGTCGGCATATCTTGCGCAGCAATTAAGGCTCACGTGAGATTTTCTACAATGACCGGGAAGTACCGACCGATACCGATGCTGCCCATCCGATCCGTCGGAGGACGACTCGAGCTTGCGCATGAGCATCGCTGTGTTTTTCTTATGCTCGCGGGATGAATTGAGCTTGAGCGCGGAAGCGCTTTGCACGGTGCTGCTGCCACGTGCTGCTTTACCAATGAGCATGGTTTTTTATTGCGGAGGAAATGGAGGGCAAAATTTTCGGTTCAGGTAGTAATGCAGGGCGAGTTTGATGGCAGAGGTGCGGTCAATATTACGCTCAATGGCAAACTTCTCTAGGCGTTCAAATAAATCCGGTCGACAGCGGAAGGTGATCATAAACAGGTTAGACATAGCACGCCACAGCATGCCACATTCGATCATTCAATTCAAGAGAAGTTGGTATGACTTACACGTTCTTTCCCCGGTTCGCAAAAAAAGGATGCATGGGTAAAGCCTGTGCATCCGTTGCATCCTGCGGGATCCCCGCACACAAATTACTTTTTCAGCGCTGCGCTGCTGCCGGAGCTTCCGGAGTGGGCGGAAGTGAGTTGCCGGCAGCCGTGCAAACCGCGAAACTCAGAATAATGACTAATGTTTTCATGATCGCTTGGTTTGTTGATCATGCCGCAGATCTGCGGCGCGCGCATTTTAGCGTCGTTTTTTATCCCGTCAAGCCTAAAATGCGAATTTTTTCAATAAAATCACTATTTTCTCCAAAAAAATACTTCGGCAACACGTATTCTTGCGTCCATGACAGGTGGAAACATTAGTTGACTTTCCTGTGAAGGATGTTTTACAATGCCGGCATGAGTGCATATACTTCACAAACGATAGTCGACGCTGACATGCGCTGTTGCACGGAGTTTGAAAAACCGACTCATCCGAAGATGTATACGGATGTAGCGTCAGATTTAGGTGGCATGGGAGAATATCCTTCGCCAGGTGAGCTGTTGGCGGCCACTGTAGCATCCTGCATGTTGAGCATGATTGCGTTCACCGGACATAAAAAGGGATTCTCCACGCAGGGTATAAGCATTCAGGCTGTGTGTGATGAGGGCAAGCAAGGCGTTGGCGGCCTGCGCTTTTCCATCACAGTGCCTCACCCGGTTGCAGCTCAGGAACGCGCAATGATTCAAGCGGCCGTAGCCTCATGTCCTGTGGGAAACTCAATCCACCCGGATATCCCGAAAATCATCGAGTGGAACTGGGCAGAGTAGGGTCAGCCGGGGCTGGCATCACTCAAGCCGTAGGAGCAGTTTGTCCCTTGGGGAACCACACAGAATTGTCGTTGGTGACAAGGATGAAGCCTTGCTCCATGAGCCAGATCATGTCAGCCGTGTATGGCGCGTACGCATCCGCTGCGGCTTGCTTGCTTGCTTCATCCGTACCGGCGGGCACCCCTGAGAGTTCAGCGAACATGGCATCTACCTTCTTGCCGGGATTTTCTTTGCTCCAGTTCAGAATGCTCGTCATGCGATCCGCCAGCACCGTACCCTCCGGTACGGCGCGTACGCGGCTTGGCCCCGTATAGTGATGTCCGTGCCATTTGTAGATTGGCATGTGGTGGCGAGCCAAACCGTGACACAAATTGGGGATAAGAATTTGTGGATTACGGCGGTGCTTGCCGGACAATATCGACACATGAGCCGCCAATCCCGGGGATAGGTTACGCAGGGGTACGGAGCCGTTGATGAAAACTTTTTCTACAGTTTCAAAGACGGAGTCAAAATGGTGTTCACGAAAATCATTTTCGACATCTTTAAGGCTATCAAGGCGCAACTCTTGAGCGCCTTCGCGGGTGGGATGCCAGACAGTACGCACAGAAGCTTCACTGAGCCACTGTTGCACGGCTTGTTCATCCTTATTCACACTAATGGCGGCTCGGAAAGAACCGAGCGACATGGATGAATACTTCGCCTTGTAGAGGTTCGTCAGAGCCGACTGATAACCATGCCAGTTCACCGGTCCTATCACTTCCTTGCCAATAGAACAAACAGCTATGCCGGTAAACGAACCTTTTGGAGGGTCAACCTCAACACGCTCGGATGTGTAGAATTCGGAGAACCACGGCGCGCGCGGCAGAAAAGCAAGAGCTTCCGCCTCAGTGAGCCAGCATGAGCCGTCTTCGCGAAGAGAGTGAATAAGCGTCGGTCCGTTTTCCTGCTTCATGAAGACGACGTCGTAGCGGTTATTCTTGGCCATGACGACGCGGGCGAGATCCAGCAAAGGATGAGCGCGTTTTTGTCGTTGAATTTCGGTAGAAAAAATGGTGAGAATAGGATCGCTCGGGCGGACTTCTACGCGCAGCCCATCAGCCGGATCGGGGAGTTGGCGCACGGGCGTTTCTGCCCGACGCGATTTTCCATGGATGCGTTCCGAACGGTCGCGGTTGCCATTGCGCTCAGGGTGGGAGTCATGACCGCGAGAAGTTCGCCGCCCCTCACCTTTGCGTCGCGCTGAGCGCTCGGGAACTGCGGAAAAGCGCGTCGTCGGTGCGATGCTTTGTGTACGCGCCCAATCCGGCCCGAATTGAAAATCCGTCAACTCAGAAAGATCAAAGGCAACTGCTCCTTCTTGTGTACTCTCGTCCATATCAACCTTTGCGCCCCTAGGGTACTCCGAAATTAGTTGTTTGGCAACCTTTTTTTACGGGTTCATCCGGTATCCGTGAGTTTTCGGTGAGCGGTAGCGAGCAAAATAATGGGATGATACGTGAGCGGAAGCTTGCCTGAAAGATCAGCAAAGTGCGCGCGATAACTCTCACAGAAAGCCAGTAGCTTGCCGCGCGCCGTCAACGAAGGACTCGCGGCATTCACGCCGGTAGAATGCAAATGTCCGAGCAGCGCGCGCATATCGGGGAAGAGCAGAGTTTGCTCCCAATCGTGAGCATAGACGACCTGCAAACCGCTTGCGCGCAGAAAATTTTTCCAGTTTTCAAAGCGAGGAGAAGATAAGGTCGTGCCTGTGATTTGTCGGATTTGGTACAAGTTACGCTCGGCAAATGCGCCGATAGCCAGGAAGCCTCCGGGATTGAGAACTTGCGCTAATCGTGCGATGAATTGAGGGATGTCATCCATCCACTGTACTGCGGAGGAAGAGGCGATGAGATCAAGGTTTTGCGGCAGAGCAATTTCTTCGGCATCTCCTTGTAAAAAAACGGCGCCGGGGGATTGGGGTATATATGGCAAGGCTTCTGGAGAAATATCGTTAAACCACCATTGAGCATTTGGATAGAGTTCGGTGAGATAGCGGGTGAGCATGCCTGTGCCTACCCCGATTTCCAAGGCGCGCTGTGGCGCAAAAGGAACAGCTCGTGTACGCAGCGCCTGCGAGAGGATGAGAGCCACACGACCTTGCACGTGCGCATTTGCGTCGTATTCGCGAAAGTGACGAGCAAAGCTCTGAGCAACGCGTTGCTTATTTCGCATGAGAGGGCTCTAGATTATCGAGCACGATGCGCGCATCGGCGAACGGGTAGTGATAGGAGGAGAAATGGGTGCCAAGTCCCACACTGGTCCAGTAGGCCTCCATTTTTGCCGGTGGGAAAATTTCATCTTTATCGCCGATGTAGGCCTTGTGCCAATGAATGTTTGCAGATGAGTTCTTACGACTTTGTTCCGCCAGTATGGTGAGTTCATCAATTTTTTCATCAAGCGTGCGATCCGGGTAGGGACCTTCGGGCATGGCGCGTTCCTTTCCGTAAGCTTTTTCATGAAAGGGTGTCATGCCCACGCGGGCGAGGCCTTGCATGGTGCGCAACACCACGCGCAGGCGCATGCCGTACCCATCTGAAACAGGGTACGGCGTGCCATTTAAGGCAATGGCTCGATAGAGCGGCAACTGCCTGCAATATTGCTCCGCAGCCCATACGCCGAATGACCATGCGAATAAGTAGATGCGCCGGTATTTTGCAAAATCTTCCGCTCGCAGCGCTATCGCTTTCCGATAGTCATGTACGGCTAGCACGTCACAGTCCGGCGGATCAATATGCAGGACGGCATTGGGGTTGGATGCCCAGCCAAGCATGTAGAGCACGAGATCACTCTGTTGCTTTCGTTTTAACCAGCTTTGTTGCATATTTGAAAGGCACGGTTTAAGTGTTCGGGAGGTAACTCGGCGTGCAGTGAAAGTCGGATGCGTGCACTGCCGGCGGGTACCGTGGGCGGGCGGATAGCGGTGAGCCAGAGTCCTTCTCGACGACCGGTCTGTGCTATTTCCACAGCACGCTTGTCGCTCCCTATGAGGATGGGGATGATGTGGGAGCCAGCCGGTTGTCCTGTGAGTTCAGAGGTCTTTTGCACAAGAGCAGCAAGTTTGTTGCGCTGTACCGCCATGTCCGGCACGCCGGGCGCGAATGTGCGGGAGCGCATCTCGCGCACCACCATACCCACCCACTGCAGGGTGCATGGGGGCAGGGCTGTTGAGTAAATAAGCGGGCGTAACGTGTTCACGAGGTATTGCCGCACAGCCGGGGCGCACAGTACGCAAGCCCCGGCGCCGGCCAACGCCTTGCCGAACGTGCACACCAGCAGGTCTGCAGCATCCAATACTCCTTGTTGAGCACATAAACCAGCCCCTCTAGGACCACACACGCCGAAGCTATGCGCTTCATCCACGTACAGCCGGAAGCCGTAAGTGTTGCGCAATTCCGCGAGCTCGCGCAAGGGAGCGTAGTCGCCATCCATACTGTAGATAGATTCCACGACTACCCATGTGCGTTCCGGGTGCGTTGTGCGGCGCAAGATATCTTGCAGGTGTCGCAGATCGTTGTGTCGGAAGCGATGGAACGGCAGGGAACGCATGCCCTCAATAATGCTGGCGTGTACCAGACGATCGGCGAGGACCATGTCGCCTTTTTGCGCCAGAGCGGGCAGTAATCCGCTGTTTGCCATGTAGCCACAGCTCAGGACCAGCGCTTGTTTGTCGGGGAAGAGAGCGCCCAATTCGCTTTCCAGGACATCGTATTCCGGACAGTTGCCGGTCATCAGACGAGATGCCGGACTTCCATGCGGAAAGGATGAGATGGAATGAGAACCGAATTCGCGCCTGTAATAGGCAGGCAGATCCAGCTCGCTGTAGTCGAGCACGCTCAATCCTAAGTAATCGTTGGAAGATAAATTCAGGTAGCGCTTATTTCCGCTGTACAGGTAAAGTCCGTCTTGACGCAGTGTGCAGAGAGAACGGCCACGACCGCTGGCTTCCCATTCGCGGCACTGTTCGCTCAGCATTTTTTCCCAATTCATCACTCGCTGTATTCTGCCCAACTCGAGCTCGTTTCCCACACGCGCACGCGTTCCAGTTTCACGCACTCGCGAATTGGGTATGAGTTGCTCATCAGCCGGGAACGGTCAAGAGCTTGCCTTGCGTGGCGGAATACGGCAGCAGCCATCACTTCACTGGTCGGGTCACTGTGGTCAAAGGGTATGATATGGCTGCCGTACACCTTCCGAAAGTCGTCATAATGCGGGTCATCCGTATTCATGCACAGTGCGTGGTCAAATTGCTCTATAAAATCGCCGAGCATCTCGCGGACTGCTTTAAAATCCATTACCATATCATGGTCATCCAGTGTTTCGGCAGCAAACACCAGCTCGACGCTGCGTGTGTGACCATGCGGAAATTGACAGTTTCCTGGATGCTTCGAGAGCAGATGCCCGCTTTCCAGTTCCACGATTTTGCAAATGCGGTACATGGTCTCCATCATACCATGGATGGGTCAATTTGCAAGACATTGCTGGCCTAGTTACAGAGCCAACATACTGAAAAGAAGTGGCGAAACAGAGGGATTCGACAAGTATATTCCAGATTTTTTCGAGGCAAAAGCGGGAATGATATGACTCCCGGTGCGCGAAAAATCAATATTCCCGCATTTATGCATGGTTCGTTGATCGGGGAAATGTGTGGTCCCAAATTTTCGCGTGATTGCGTTGACTTCAGCTTGTGCGTGATGAGCATTGACAAGCGCACGCGGAACGTGTAAGCTTACGCGCGGCGATTTTTTACTTATGATGACATCCTCGCAGATCAGACAGAGCTTCTTGGAGTTCTTTGAGGAAAAGCAGCACACGGTTGTTCCTTCCGCATCGCTTATGCCGCAGAGTCCCGGCTTGCTCTTCACGAATGCGGGGATGAATCAGTTTGTCCCCTATTTTCTCGGTGTATGGACGCCACCGTGGACTCCCGCGCGTGCTACGGATACTCAGAAGTGCATTCGTGCCGGCGGCAAGCATAATGATTTGGAGGATGTCGGTCAAGACTCCTATCACCACACATTTTTTGAAATGCTGGGCAACTGGTCCTTTGGTGACTATTTTAAGAAAGAAGCCATCACTTGGGCGTGGGAACTCATCGTGGAGCGATGGGGCTTCCCGGTGCAGCGTTTGTACGCCACGGTTTATGCTCCGGGGGAAGGGGACCCAGGGGTGTTTGATCAAGATGCCTACGACACATGGGCGGCGCTTTTTACGGCCAAAGGGTTAGACCCCAAGATACACGTGGTGAACGGTAATGCGCACGACAACTTTTGGATGATGGGCGAAACCGGTCCCTGCGGTCCTTGTTCAGAGCTCCATGTGGATCTCACCCCCGAGGGCAATACGCAGGGCGCGCTTGTGAATGCCGGCAGCGACAAGTGCATTGAGATCTGGAACCTCGTGTTCATTCAGTACAATGCTGAGAAGGACGGTTCCTTTCGCAATTTGCCCGCTTGTCACGTGGATACCGGTATGGGATTCGAGCGTGCCTGTGCTATGATGCAATGCACCAGAAACTTTACCGACTTCTCGCAGCGTATTTCCAATTACAGTACGGATGTGTTCCGCCCGATCTTCTCCAAGCTGGAGCAAATCTCAGGCCTTACTTATGTCGATTTGTACCCGCAGGATGCCTCCCCCGATCAAAAAGAACTTTTGCAGCAGAGTATCGCTTTCCGCGTTATTGCTGACCATATCCGCACGCTGTCCTTCTCTGTCGCCGATGGTATTTTGCCCGGAAATAACGGACGCAATTACGTGTTGCGTCGCATTCTGCGCCGCGCTGTTCGCTACGGTCGTACGCTCGGGTTGACACATCCCTTCCTTTCCGAGCTGGTAGATACGTTGGCAGAGCAAATGGGGGGTGTGTTTACAGAGTTGCGCGAGCGCGCTGCCGCCATCAAAGAGGTATTGCTGCGGGAGGAAACGAGTTTCAACGAGACGCTGGATCGCGGTCTGGAGCTTTTCGACAAGGAAGTAACGGCCACCGGAAGCGTTTCCGGGGACTTTGCATTCAAACTATACGATACATTCGGTTTCCCTATTGATCTCACCCAGCTCATGGCTCGCGAACGTGGATTCAGCGTGGATTCCGATCGCTTCGAGCAGCTCATGGATGAGCAGCGTCAACGCGCCAAGGCCGCCCGCAAGAAACAAGTGGTTCGTGCGCTCGATATTCGTACCGACCAGGTCACGCGGTTTGTCGGCTATGACCAGGATGCCTGTCAAGCCTCTGTCACTGAGTTGCACGAGCAGGGCGGATTCCTCTTCGTCATTACCGACATTACACCTTTCTACGCTGAAATGGGCGGACAAGTGAGTGATGTCGGGACGCTGCAGTGCGGCGGGGACAGTTGCCCGGTACTTGGTGTGCAGCAGATTGGACAAGCGCGGGCACATCTCATTTCTTTGCAGGATGGAGTGCGTCCGGTCGTGGGCGACAAGGTGCTGCTCACCGTGGATACGGAGCGCCGCCGTGCCATTGAGGCTCACCACAGCGCTACCCACCTGATGCACCGCGCCCTGCGTATGGTGGTGAGTGCGGATGTTGCGCAGCAGGGTTCGCTGGTGGATGCTGATCGCCTGCGTTTTGATGTGAACAGCTCGCCTGTCTCCAAGGAGCAGCTACGACAAGTCGAGGAGCTTGTGAATGATTGGATAGCGCAAGATTTGCCGGTCTCTACCGCCGAACACGCCATGAGCGAAATCCGCCAGCATAAGGAAGTTTGCCAGTTCTTTGGCGACAAGTACGGTGATACGGTGCGCTTAGTGCAAATGGGCGGGACAGATGGAGCTTTTGATGGTGTGTCCATGGAACTCTGCGGCGGCACGCATGTGCGCCACACCGGTGCTATCGGCTTTTTCAAAATCTGCAGTGAGGGGGCTATAGCCAGTGGTGTGCGCCGTATTGAAGCTTCCTGTGGCGATGCCGGTTATGCTGCCGTGCGCGAGATGATTGAGCGCCAGATTCCCGACTGCAAGGACGCCCTCGAAAAACTCTCTTCCGCCAACGCCAAGCTGACCGACCTCGGACAATCTCCCATCCCCGTCCCTGCCAACGACGGACAACCTGCCGTGAAGGCGATCGCCGCACGTGACATCCGCACAGTTAATCGACTGCTTGACCAATTTTTCGCCTATGTTGCCACTTTGAAAGAAGCTGCGTTGGAGGCTGAAAAACGTCTCAAAAAGGCGCGCTCCGCCGCCGCTGCAAGCCAGGCGGATGCTCTGTTGGCTGATCAGCTCACCGGACCCCGGCTCGTTCTCTGTGCCGATGGGGGCGCTGACTTGCTTACAGAACTTTTCAATGGACTGCGCAAGAGGCAATTCTCCGGCGCTGCTTTTCTCGTAACGGACGACGGCTCTACTCTCTCTCTCGGCGCCTTCTGCGGCGCAGAGGCTCAAGCCGTCGGCCTCTCAGCGGGAGAACTCATCCGCTCCCTCGCTCCCATCGCTTCGGGTAAAGGCGGCGGCAAGGCCGACATGGCCCGCGGCTCCGGTAGTGACCGTTCTGCGAAGAAGGAACTGCTGGAAGCTGCTCGCAAAAAGTTGTCCTAACCAGTTTGCAAGCATGATTGACGCCTCACATCCTCAGTGGAATTCACTCTTGGCTTTCAACAACAAGTCGGGGAAATGTACAACGGCAAATCGCAAAAATTCCCACGTAGAAGGGGAAAACACGTCAGCAACCACAGATGCTGCGAGAAAGCAGATTGATCCAATTTGTTTCTCGCGGCATGTACTGTAAACTTATCCATTGATAACCATGACCACCTCACCTCTCCCGCCACAGTACCCGGACGAACCGAAAATTCCCATCCTGCCGAATATGCTCACGGCGGGTAACTTGCTTTGCGGTTTTTTTTCCATTTTGACGATATTCAAGGGGATGCAATTCGACTCCGGCACGCCGGAGGCTTTTGAATATTACAGGCAAGCTACGTACCTGATCTTTGCGGCGTGTGTGTTTGATCTTCTGGATGGTCGTGTCGCACGGTTGTGTAGAGCGGATGGGCCGTTCGGTCGGGAATTCGATTCGATAGCGGATGTGGTATCTTTCGGCATAGCTCCGGCCATGTTGCTGGCGCGCGCTGTGCTTTTTCAGCTGCCGGTGCCATTTTTAGGGGATGCTATAGCCGTGCTTTACCTGCTGTGCGCTGCTCTTCGGTTAGCACGTTTCAACTGCATGGCAGCCGCTCCGCGGAAGCCCAATCAAAGCTCTGATTTTGTGGGATTGCCTGTACCTATGGCCGCCGGCGCTGTGGTGAGTACTATGTATCTGGTCATCGATATCACCACCAACCGCAATCTTGTTATCGCCCTGCCGTGGCAGATCAGTATGGCGGTTGCCATGGCCGTTGTGGCGCTGCTCATGATGAGTCGCGTCATTTACCCGAGCTTTAAGCACATCACTTTTCGCAAACGCGGCACCATTACCGCCATTTTGCTGGCCATCATCGCCGTGGGCGCTCTCATTTGTTTCCCTTGGATTGCGCCGGCTCTCTTTTTCCTGTGCTACTTGCTCTATGGTCTTATCGTGCGCCCCTTTCTCACTCGCCGCATGTTGCGTGCGTTGGAGGTACATGACGAAGAGGATGATGAGGACGAAGACGGCGAGAGCAATTAATCTCCTCCTGTTCCGTCGGTTATGCCAGCAAAACGTATTGAGTGGATCGACTTTTGCCGCATTTACACGGCATTTTGCGTCATCGTGCGCCATTGTGACCGACATTACGGCTTCCCCGCCTACGTGGCCGACCTCTTTAATTACCGTAGCCTCATTTTTTTCTTTTTTTTGATGGCCGGCTATTTCACCCATCGCGCAGCAGCCAATCAATGGTTGGATTGGCCTCGCGCAAAAAAGTTGCTTTGGCCCTATCTTTTTTGGACACTTATCTCCCTTATTGTGCTGCAGCCTTTCATGCACATTCCGGAATTGCGGGTCGGTGATTGGAGTTGGATTTCTCCGCATATGTTGTTGAGTGAAATGGGACTGGCTTCCTGGTGCTACTGGGACTTCAGCAATGTGCCGCTGTGGTACTTGCGCACCTTGCTCATTTTTGCTTTGCTTAGTCCTGTCCTGCAGCGTATGCCCTCCAAGGTGATGTTCGGTGTCATTCTTATCACTTTTGCAGCGAGTGATGTGTTGTGTCAGGTCGACTGTGAAACGGCTGCTTCTCATCACATGCAGGGCATTGATTGGCTTCCCTTCCGCCTGTACGAAAGTGTGTTGGCTCTCGGGTTTTACTTAACCGGCTTGTTGGTGAGACGCTACGTGAGTGGAGAACAGCTCACTGCTTTTGTCCGTCGTTATGCATGGGTGCCGGTGCTGGGCGCGCTGGCGTTACTGCCAGTGGTGTTATTGAGCGGGTTTTATCCGCCGGTGCAGAGCAGTGCTTTGGTGCTTCTTGGGGTAGCTACAACGCTGAGTATTGGCTCGCTTTTCGAGCATTATTTGCCGAGAGTTTGCCATTGGGTTGCGCAGTGGGGACCTGCGGCTTTTTTTGTGTACGTCACCCACTTCATCGTGCTGCGCTGGCTGCGCGTCCTGATTACCGGAGAATACGGCGGTCACTTCACGCCTTGGCAAGCGGCAATCATTCCATGGGGCGTTTTGGCGGCGCTTTTAGCGGCTTATACCTTGCTTATACGCCTTTGCCCACGTCTGATGCAGGTGCTTGCCCTTGCTCCCGTCTCGCACTGCCCAGACAGCAAAAAACCAGCGTGATGATGCTGACAAGCATGCCTACATGGCTCACGATCGCAATCGGCAAAAGCATGGCAACCGGACCAAGCACCCACAACGGACTCTGTCCTGCATCACGCAATCGCCGCACTGTGGTAGCCGCTGTGGGCAGCATGATAACCGCTGCCCATAGCACACCTGACACGAGCCCCCAGAACGCCAGCGGATGATCCCCGGCGAAGTTGGCATAGTAAATCTCCAAAAACCGCTCTGCTTGCGGCACTAATTCGTCTTGCATGACACGAGCAAACTCCTCCTGTTTCGCAATAACCTCCATCATTCTCTCCAACGTATCCAGCATTGCCGGATCTTGTAGCATGGCCTTGTAACACTCCATGAATGAAGCGATAAACGGCATGAACAGGATGATTCCGATGAGGTGCGTGGTAATCACAAATCCCCAAAACTGAGAACGCGTATCACATCCACGAAAATCGACGTAGTGGCGGAAGCCGTGCAATAGATTTTTCATGATCTCAGGTCAGATTTTTTGGGACGATGAGGCTCCAGCAGGGTGCGGCTATTGCGCTCACGTGTGCGGGCATGGCGGCGGGCTTCCCGTCGCAGGTAGGCCTGCATCCGGAAGGGTGTGCTGCCCTCTGCTCTTTTGTACGTGCCATCCTCCTGCATGACCGATGCCTGCATGTTGTCGCGGAAGCAGGCGTCGAGTACGCCCATGGCGTGTTGGGCAAGTTTTTTGTCCTCAATGGGTGTGAGTAGTTCCACGCGACGATCCAGATTGCGACTCATCCAATCGGCGCTGGAAATAAAGACCAGCGGCTCGCCTCCGTTGCGAAAGCAAAAGACGCGCGCATGCTCCAAGTAACGATCTACGATGCTGACAATACGAGTGTGTGCACGACCCTCCTCCGTGCTCGGGTACCAACAGCAGATGCCGCGTACGTTCAACCGTATTTCCACACCTGCTTCTGCTGCTTTCTCCAGCGCATCCATCATCTCCACATCATTCAGCGAGTTCATCTTCGCGTCAATACCGGCTGCCTCTCCGCGTCGGGCGCGCTTGGTCTCAGCTTCCACCAACTCCAGCAAGCGCGGTTTCATGAGCGCGGGAGAGGGTTGCAGCTTGCGGAAACGACGTATCGCCGTGAGGCCCGTCACGCTGTTGAAGAATTGTGAAATGTCGGCGCCGATGTCGTCATCCACGGTGAGAAGCGAAATATCTGAGTACAGGCGCGCGGTGTCCTCGTTGTAATTGCCCGTGCCGATGTGGCAGTACCGCCGCAGCGTTCCATTTTCGCGCCGAACAATGAGCAGCGCCTTGGCGTGCGTTTTGTAGCCCTTCACGCCATACACCACCTGCACTCCGGCACGCTGCAATTGCTCCGCCTGAGCCAAGTTGTGCCCCTCATCAAATCGCGCTTTAAGTTCGACAAGCACGGTTACCTGCTTACCGAGTTCTGCCGCCCGACAAAGGGCTGCAATAAAGCGGGAATTCTGCGCTGTGCGGTAAAGCACTTGTTTGATGGCGAGCACATGGGGATCCGCTGCAGCCTCTTCCACAAGTTTCACCACAGGCTCGTAACTCTCATACGGTGTGTTGATGAGGATATCCCCTTGGGCGATGTTCTCAAACATCGACACATCCGCATCCACGCTGGCCGGGTAGCACGGCGACCACGATTCCACTTTCAAGAGCTCTTGCCCGGGCTCGGTCGCCATTTGCCCAAAGTCCACCATGCGCAGGTACCCCGGCACTCGGTAGATGCTTGCTTCCTCTGCTTGCAGCAGCTCGGCTAACTTTGTCACAAAGCCGTTTGGCACACCTTGAGGTATCTCCAGCCGCACGCAGTCTGAAAACTTTCGGGCGACCAAAACTTGACTCATTTCCCACGCAAAATCACCACCTTCTTCTTCCTGCACAGCGATATCGCCATTGCGAGTGACTCGCAGGGGGGAGCAATGCAGGATGGATTCACCTTCGAAGAGATGCCCGATAAAGTATGCGGCCAAATCTTCTATCAATACGTAGGCATCGTTTCCCAAGCAGGCTGCGTGTACCCGACGCGGCAAGCTGTCGGGCAGGGTAACGGCAACGATGCGACTCCCTTCTGCTTCCGGCGAGGCGAGTTGCACCCCTAAAATCAAGCTGAGGTTGGGCAGCACAGGGGGAGTTTCCACTTCCAATGCCAGCGGTGTGAGCAAAGGAGCTACTTCGTGCAGGAAATAAGACTCAAGTGTGCCACGTTGCGCTTCATCAAGTTGCCCAACTGATACGGGAGATACACCGGCTTTGCGCATCAGCGGGAGCAATTCGGCATTCAGCAAATCGTATTGCTCCCGCACCATTTTTTGAGCGCGGGAACGAATACGCTGTAACTGTTGGCTGGGGGTGAGACCGGTGAAGTCGGGTTTTCCTTTCCCGCTCCGGGCAACGATCATCAGTCCGCCAACGCGCACTTGGAAAAATTCATCTAAGTTGCTCGCCGAAATAGCCAGAAATTTCAGCCGCTCCAGCAAGGGCAAATCCCGGCGACGCGCTTCATTTAAAACGCGTTGGTTAAACTCCAGCCATGATAATTCGCGATTAAGAAACATAGCACCGTGACGCGTCGCTCATTGTACGCCTTGGCAAATGTCACGTCAAGCACACTTTCCCAGATATGGAGTCAATTGTTCTCGAACAGTTTGCTTGCGTTTGGTAATAAGTGTTTTACGTCGTCATGTAGACGGATTCTCTCTTTTTGAAAGAGATGTACAGTCTAAAAATTAGGAAGGCATTATTTTCACGAGTCTTAGAGAAATTTGACGGAAGAAAAAGCCGCTGCCGGCGCGGTTGTTTCCGCACGGTTGGTTAGTTCTTTCGATTATTGATAGTAAGCAAAATAGGCGGTGTTTACAT
>CANQAC010000032.1 GCA_947589345.1 uncultured Akkermansia sp. | reverse complement strand
CAATAATTTAAATAATTTATTGATGCTAAATTCCATACGTCCAATTCTCCCCTAGCTTTTCTAATGCGTTTGCCCTGTCGCAGGGTATGCTTGAGCTTGCCAAAAGAGCAGGCGTATGGTAGCATGAGTACGGGGGATGATCACAGAGGTTGCCAGCTTGCGTCAGTGGGCTGAGCGAGCTAAGGCTCAGCCGCGGGGGCGTACCGTGTTGGATTTGGAGGCGGATAGCTTGCACCGCTACCACGAGAGACTGTGCCTGATACAATATGCGGATGAACTGGGTGTTGAGATTATTGACCCACTGGCCATCAATGATATGAGCCCATTTTGTGAATGGCTGGCTGGTGCGCAGGTGTGGATGCATGGTGCGGATTACGACATGAGCCTTTTAAAGCGTGCCTATGGGGTTCTGCCGGATATGATCCTGGATACGCAGATAGCGGCTCGACTGCTTGGACATGAACAGTTCGGACTTGCGGCGCTGGTCGAGTATTTCTACGGAATCAAGTTGAGCAAGAAGAATCAGAAAGCGGATTGGAGCAAACGCCCCATCTCCCCAGCCATGCAGGAATATGCCCAAGGGGACGTGACTTATATACTGGGCATGGCGGATCGCATGATGGACCGGCTCCGCTCCCTCGGTCGCTACGAATGGTTCATCGAAAGCTGCAAAGCTAATTTGGAGCGTGGGCGACGACGCCACGAAACTGACCGGGGCGAGGCTTGGCGTATCCGCGGATGTGGATGTCTCAATCGTCGCGGCCTTGCGGCTCTGAGGAGTCTCTGGCTCTGGCGTGAGGATGAAGCAGCTCGCGTCAATAAGCCGGTATTCATGGTATGTTCAAATCAGGATCTTCTGGAGCGCAGCAAGCTGCTGCAAGAGTTCCGCGTGACAGCTCCGCCTCGGGGGCACGTCGGTCGCCAGGCGAGATATCGCCGGGCGGTAGCTCAGTTCCAGTTGCTTGATGAGGAAGAGTATCCCATGCTTCCGCGTCGCGGCAACTCTCCATCGTTCCACCCTCATTTTGAGGAACATTTAGAGATGTGGACCCACCGCCGTGATACGTTGGCGCTTTCTTTAGGTATGGATGCCAGTCTCATTGCTTCTCGGGCTCAGCTGGAGGTGTTGGCGGCGGATGAACAGGCTGGCTTGGCTGCTCTGATGAACTGGCAACGTCGATTGCTTACCCAAGAGGTTAGTGAGCAGCTGCTTGCATAATATGTATTTTTTGCGCAAAAAGCTCGCAACGCGCGGGGGAAAGGAGTTGAAACGCGTACTCGTGCTGATGGTGCCGCTTTATCTGGCGAATCTCATGAGCGTGGGGATGGGGGTTGTTGATACGATTGTGGCAGGACAAGCCGGTACAGCGGATCTGGCGGCGGTAGCTCTTGGCACCTCAATTACAACACCTGTCATGGTGTCTGTGGGAGCCGTTCTCTCTATCATTGGTCCCATGGTGGCGCGGCTGCTCGGCGCAAGGCACGAGATGCGCGTCGGGTTTTTGTTGAACCACGCGAAGCTGCTCTGCGTGCTTCTCGTGGGCGTGGAGTTGATATTGCTTTTTCTGGGTAGTCTTGTGTTTCCTTATATAACCGATTCTCAATATGTAGCACAGCAAGCTTCTCTTTACGTGTATTTCTTGATGGGCGCAATACCTGTATCGCTTTTTATGCGAGTTGTGCAGGGATGTTGGGAGGGGTATGCGCAGACGCGTCCGGCGATGGTGGTGTGTCTGCTGGGGGTGCTGCTCAACGTGCCGTTGAACTTTGCCTGTGTGTTGGGCTGGTGGGGATTTCCGGCGCTTGGCGGGGCCGGGTGCGGGCTGGCGACGACGATTGTTCATTGGCTGATGTGCATTGTGTTATCGGGGATGCAAATCATTTCGCGGCGGCACCGTGCGGCGGCGCGTCAGATGCTCGCCCTTGGCCGTCGGGTGAATCACAGGCTCGTGAAGAGGATTTTGCGGTTAGGTTTGCCGCTTGGCGTCGCTTCGTTGTGTGAGATGAGTTATTTTTGTGTGATAACCTTGGTGATTGCTCCGCTTGGTGAGCTGATGGTGAGTGCACAACAGATAGCTATTAACATTTCCGGTGTGCTGTTTATGTTTCCTCTTAGTTTGAGTGTGGCGGTGTCCATCCGCGCGGCTTACCATGTGGGAGCCGGAGATGCGGCTTCTTTTCGCGCGATGGTCTGCAGCGCAACGCGTTTTATGTATGCTGCGTCCGTCGCGGTTATGGCGCTTGTCATTTGGGGCAGACAAGAATTAGTGGCCCTTTACACGACCGATGTTGTTGTGCAGCAAACGGCCTCGACGCTGGTGGTGTTGTGTGCGGTTTATCAACTGTCGGATGCGACGCAGGCGCTCATGGCGGGATTTTTGCGCGGATGCCATGATACGGTCGTCATTACATGGGCCAATATCGGGTGTTACTGGTTATTTGGCTTTCCTCTTTCTGTCATTCTGATACGCACGGATTGGATATTTCCCGCCATGGGACCGCAGGGCGCGTGGTGGAGTTTCATTCTCTCCCTCACCCTGATTGCCTATGTGCTGCGGCGGAGATTTATCAGCACGTCGCGCCGAATTTTTGCAACTCGCTGAATCGGGAAAAACGACCACGGAGTGAGCCGGTTGATCGCCCTGAAATCAGCAGAGATTTTTTGTGAAGAAAAGTTAAAAAATTGCTGGCAAGCCGGTGAGCCATGTGATAGGATGACCGGGGAGCTGCAGAGCACGCGCAGCTGGAATGAAAGGGATCCACAATGGCTCAATCAAAAATATATGTCGGACTGGAAATAGGAACTTCCAAGACTTGCATGGTTGTCGGTGAAGTGAGGCCGGATGCTACGGCGACAATGATCGGCGCCGGATGTGTGCAAAGCGCCGGTGTGCTCAAAGGAGAGATCGAAAAACCGCAGCTCGCGCGCCAGTGCGTGCGCGATGCGCTCGAGCGCGCTCAAGAGAGCGCTAACGCTGATATTGTCAATGTTTACCTGAGCGTGACCGGAGAGCATATCTACGGAGAAACGAATGTAGGTTCTTATCGCTTGCCGGATGATGAAACGCTTATTGATGAGGAGCATCTTATCACGGCGCGTGAGAAAGCAGAACACTTGGACTTGGCTCCCGATCGTATTGTCATCAACCGCGAATTGGGCGGGTATTCCATTGACGGACGGCCGCCCTCCCCCATGCCGGAGGGGTTAAGCGGACGCACGGTTGACGTGAATTGCCACATCATACACGGGATGATGACGCGTTTGCAGAACTCCTTGCAATGCGTGATTGATGTGCCTTTGGAGGTGGGGTGCATGGTGTTCGCCCCTCTCGCTACCGCGATGCGTGTGCTTAAACGCGCGCAGAAGGAAAGTGGCGCCCTGGTGATCGATATAGGTGGTGGTACCACCGATTACATCTGCTACAAAGCCGGGGAGATTGTGACGTGCGGTTGCATACCCGCGGGCGGTCGCACGATTAACCGCGACATCACCGTGGTCACCGGTCATAGCGTGTCCATGGAGGCCGCCGAAGCTCTCAAATGCCGGGAGGGTAATGCGAGTGGAGACACCAAGGATCGATCACTTGCTCTTTACCGCACAGATACGGGACTGCATGATGTGGCAATCGCGCGAGGGGAACTCAACCAAATTATCCAGGACCGCCTGCGCGATATCTTGGAGCGTGTGCGGCGACGCGTACCGGAGGAGTTGTGGCGCAACAACGGATTGGAGGTATACCTCTCCGGCGGTACAAGTCTGATGCGTGGATTGGAGGGACTGGCGACTTCCATTTTTCACACCAATGTACACGGCTGCTCCGGCCCTCTGGCAGAGGAAGACAACACTTACCTCAATGATCCTCGTTACTTTACGGCTGTGGGCCTGATCCGCTATGCCCAGAAGTACGAGGACGAAGCAGCGCGTGCCATGGGACGCCCCGTATGGCTGGAGTGGTTGCGTAAAATTTTCTTTCACAGTAAGTAACCCCGATTCATCATGCTACAATACCACGAGGACAAACCGCAAGAGGGAGGCATCGCCATCATCGGTATCGGTGGCGCCGGTGCAAATGTGCTGAAATGCTTCAATGCTTCAAGTGCCGACCATGTGCGCCTCTACACCATATCGTTGGATGAACGGGTAGGTCGCTCATGCGGGAATGTGGAGTTTATTCAACTTGGGGAGGGATTGAGTTACGGGCTGGGATCAGGCGGTGACCCGGAGGTGGGAAAGCAGGCGATGCAGGAGAGCGAGCAGCGCATACGCGAGATCCTGCAGGCCAGCAAGCTTGTGGTTATGGTGGCGGGATTGGGAGGAGGTACGGGTTCCGGCGCCGCGCCGGAACTAGCTCGCTTCGCCCGGGAGGCAGGGGTTTTTCTGGTAAGTGTGCTCATGCTCCCATTCAGCTTTGAGGGCAAGCGCCGCTTGGAGCAAGCCGAACAGGCTCATGAGCAAATTGCTCGCCTTTCCGACATTGTCTTTTGCTTTGAAAATGATTACATGGAGGAACTTTTCCGCGACCGCAGCGGTGCGCGCGAGGTTTTTGAAGAGGTTGATCGCTTGCTGGCGAAGGCGACAGCCTCCGTCCCCATGATTGCCACATCCCCCGGCTTGATTAATTTGGGACTTGATGAACTGGCTGCGGCACTGGAGAATTGCGATTCTCGTTGCGTGTTTGGTTCGGGCAGCGGGTATGGTGTCGGCCGAGCGGAGCAGGCAGCACGGGCTGCAGTTGAATCGCCCCTCTCTGCCTATCACGGCGCACTGCGCTTTGCTCGCAAGGCCATCGTGCATATTGCCGGTGGGGAAAATATGTCTGTCAGTGAGATTCGTCAAGCCATGGATGTGGTGCGTGACGCATTGGGGAGTGAAGATGTGCAGATATTCTTCGGCACGTCGGTGAAAGCGAGCTTGGGCGAAGAGATACGCGTGACGCTGATAGCTTCCATAGATGCTCAGGAGTTCAAGGCTGCCTGTGCCGTGGCGCCGGTTCCTGTGCGACCCGAGGAGGATGAAAGTGACGAAGTGACGGAAGAAGAGCGAGACGAGGCAGAAGAGGATGAGCAAGGGCAGGGCGAGGAGGAAATGGAAAGGGAAGAGGAAGACGAAGAGAATGAGGAAACGCCCGAGCGAGAGGACGAGGAAGAACCAGAAGAGGAAGGGGAGGAGGACTCAACCGAAGAAACACTTTACGACGACGAGGAAGAGGAGGCACGTCCAATTTCGCACGAAACGCGTGCGGAATCACGCTCTGCCGTAGAGAGACAGCAAGTCCCGCGTCAGCTGGATCTTTTTTCAACCCCTGCACCGCAGAATTATGACTCGCGTGAACGTGGAGAGTACGTGCCGCCCGTAGCGACAGTACACGTTCGTCTGCCTCAGCATCAAGACAATGATGAACCGACGGGGCGTGCGATGCCTCCTGCGCCGGTGGCTCGTCGATATGTGCCAGTGGCAGGACGTCGCATGCCAAATGTCGGCGTTGTGGAGGACGATCTGGATACGCCACCTTCTATGCGTAACAGTGATTTACGCGATGCTTTTCCGAATTGATAAAAGGTAGCCTGAAACACGACATGAGTGCGACAAAAAAAATCACAGCAGGGGTAGTGCTACTGGGCGTAGCTGCCGTCGTCGTTGCGTACGCGTGCCCGAGAATTGCTCGGCAGTATCTTCCGAAGGAGTGGTGCGATACGGCAGGCATCAAAGAAGTCATCATTGACAGCTACACAGGCTCCACGGTGGAGCCGGATGAGTGGGCTGATGTAGTCGCTTTGCGAGATAAATTGCGGCGAATGGTTGATGACCGACTAACCGGGACAGATGCGGACGCGGTACGCAACTTTCTCAAACTTCCTGAAAATCAGCTGATTTTGGCTCAGTTTTCCTTGGCAAATGCAGAACTGGCGAGCGAAAAGGCATGGGAAAAAGACGAGAAAGTTTACACCGAAAACATGAAAAAGTTGGAGGATCAGCTTGCTGACCTCAAGAAATCTTCGCCGGTCGGGGTGCCTCCTGCCGAGAAGAAACTCGCTCAGCAAAAGTCTGCTCAGGAGAGTCTGGAAGCCATTCAAAATGAGTTGACCAAACCTCACTCACTCGCTCAGGTCATCTCAGGCCCTGCTCCCGCACTCATCATGCAACAACTGGGCAATAACTTGGAATGGCTCAGCCAGATGACCTCCACGGGCGAATATACACGTCCCGGCGTAGCGGTCGCTATTCTTGGTCGCATTGCTCAAAAATATCCGGATTTTAATGGAAATCGCACGGATCGCGATATTGCCACTGCAACAGCTATTGAGTTTGCTCGCCATGGGTGGACGCAAGATGATGCTGTGGCGCGCGCAGACTTCTACATCCGCAATCGCATGGATCATCGTTTCAATGAAATGTACGATCATCTGCCTTTCCATCATCGACGCTTGCTGGGAGGGTATAAAGGAATGGGTAAGGCGGCGAGAGCGGCTCTCAACGATACAGTCGGGAGCGCCGCTAATTTGCAGTGGAGTTTGGATCACGTGCATTTACCGGCGGATCGCTACCCGGGGTGCTGCTGGCAGTGTGGGTATCGTCTGCGCAATATCTACGGTGAGAGCGTCTTCGGCTCAGCTCCTTTCTTTGAAAACTTTCTGCCGATTTTTCCGGACCAATTTAATGCGGTATCGTACGAGGCGGGTGGAGTGTGTGGTGGTCTTTCCCATTTCGGTGCGTCTTGCGCTTTGGCCAATGGTGTCCCGGCGCTTACTTCTGCTGAGCCAGGGCATTGCTCCTACATCGTGCTGGTAGGGAATAAATGGGTTCCCTCGTATTCTCTCAGCTGGCAGCGCGGCTTGCATTGGCACGCGGTGAGTGGCGTTATTCGTTACAGCCAGCTCCACATGGTCGATCGCCTGTTTTCGCCCGATGAGACGCAGCAAACGCAATTGTCCCAAGCCATGCGCACTTTGGGAGACATGTATGCGGATACTGACCGGAACAAGGCGCTCGAATTCTATCAGGGAGCTGCCATGGCTCAACCTGTCAACTATTACGCTTGGCGTGACTACGCGAGGTTTTTGAGCAGCACTGCCGGACAGGATGCTGCTGCGTGGGTGAAACTCTGCCAGAGCGTGCATGAACGTTTTGCCCCGGCTTATCCGGAGATGGCGGCAGAATTGCTTCGGACAGAGGTTTATCCGGGACTCAAGGTCGCCTTGGGTAATGATACCGAAAAGTTGGCCGACACGGTGTCGGCTTTCTGGAAGCATGTGACGATGATGGGACCTGCGGAGGATTGGGATGCCGGCAATCATGGCCGTTGGGCGGTGGAAGAATTGGCTGATGAGCAGATAAAACTGCTGGGAGTGGACCCCAAAAAGGACGGCAAAGGGGTGGAGATGTTCTCCAAAATTGCTCGGAACGCCAAGGATTCTTCTGTGTACTCTCCCATCATTTTGGCATGGGGCAACACCTTGGCAGAACAGGCAAGTCCCGGCTTGCGTCCGGCCTATACGAAAGTTCTTGTAGGTAACATGGGCGCCGGCGCCGGATCTGACGCCGATCGTGAACGCATGCTCAAACCGCTTATTCTTAATGCGGAAAAGATGGGTGACCTCAATTCGTTTCGATCGCTTGCTCAAGCCTTGCCGGAAAAATACCGCCAAGCGAATGCAAAAGGTCCGTTGCCCGACATACAGCCATTTTCAGGGCAGCTCATGTCGCAGGGAGGTATGATTACGGTGAGTCATCCGCATCCCTCGTGGAATAATGCATGCTTCCATTGGGGCGTTTTGGAACCGGGAGTGGGAGGACATTTCATTACGGAAAAGGTAAAGGATCCGTGGGTGAAAGTGACCTTGCCTAAGCAGTCGTACCTGAGCGGTGTGGTTATCATTACTACTCCCGAATCTGTACGGCGCATGAGCCATATGAAGATTCAGGTCTCAGAATCCGGCGCTGATAAAGATTGGAAGGATGTGGTGTCTGACCTCGGCGAATGCAGGCAACAGGTCATGCGCGTCGATTTGAGCTCTTCCAAACCTCGTGCCAAATATGTTCGTATACTCCGTTCCGGCGGTCCGGAGTTTTTCCATCTTATGGCCATCTACATTTACGGGACGCCCGCCGCATAAATCATACCTACGATACACATATGAAAACGATTATTTCAAGCCTCCTTCTTGCCGCATGTGTGCTGCCTGTTCAGGCGGTGCAATATGCGCAGACTTACGCCGAAGCTAAGGATATGGTGAAGGACAGCGTGTATGTGCTTTTTGCTTACGCCGATGGGTGGGACTACTATAGCAAGGGAGTCATGGAAAAACTGATGCAGGATGAGCGGATCAAAGCTGCCGGAGGTGATGCCGTCTTTATGCCTTTACCGATACCCAATGTACTCACCGATGAGCTGAAAAAGACTCGGGACGAGCGCTACGGTATCCTCAAGTTTGACAATGATACGGCGCCACGCAGCTACCCGGCTATTATGATTTTTAATAAACATGGCCGTCATAGCGCCACCATCTGGGGTCCTTTCATGCGGACACCCGATCCTGCTGAGATTGCGCCGATGCTCCAGGTGCGCATAGAAGGGGTGAAAAAGCAGACGCCTTTGCTTGAACAAGCGGAGAAAGCGGAGGGAATTGAAAAGGTGAAGCTGCTTGGTGAAGCAGCTCTTATCAAGGATGTGCAGCCGCCGAATTGGCCGGACAAGATGGTGGCTGATTTTAAGAAACTTGATCCGCAGGACACGACCGGCTACCAGAAAAAGTTGCGTCCTCCGATGAGTTTTGTGGAGGAAGCCTTGGCTTTGGAAAAGGAACCCGGATTCGAGGCGGCTCTTTCCAAAGTCAATGAGTGGATAAATGACCCGGCGTATAATGATGACCAGCGCCAGGCTTTTCATGCAATAGCCATTGGCCTCTATCATCGCCATGGCGGATTGAAAGGCGGCAAGGAAATACGCAAGCATGCTGAAGCAATGAAGGCCATTAACCCTGATAATCCGCTCGCCCAGTCTGCAGAGTACGCCGTACGTGAATGGGTAACTTCTTTTTCGCTGTCCGAGGGATGGAGTCCCTTGGTTTTGCAAGACTTTAGTCAGCCGATTGAGTTGGAGGGACCGCTTCCCATTGGCGCTGCAGGAGTGTATAAGGTGGCGTTCTCCTTTACCAAGGGACGTCACGCTGCGTGTATAAAAGCGGTTACGCTTTACGACGGCGATACCAAGGTTGCGGAGGATCGCCACGTGGGGCGTGCCGGTATCAAGCATGTCAATAATGTGTACACGTTGACCACAACAGCGCCGGTGAAAAATCCGCGTATAACCGTGGAGTTCGACCAGAGTCATGATAGAGATGCCTCCGGTCTCTGCGACTCGTATGGTAACGTCATTATAACTCATTAATCGACCAATCATTTTATGCGTAAACAAGCCGCAGAGCAGTCCGGGAGGGGAATGAAGCGGCTCCTGTGGATAGTGGCGCTGGCGGTGGCTGTTGGGGTCGGATACTCGGTGCATGATTTTGTTGTGCCGGGCATGTCCGGTGCGCTATCGGACAGGGGCGCCGAGTCAATGCATGTGCCACCTGTGACACGCGCGCAGGATTGGGTAAATATCGACGTGTTGCGCCAACGTTTACGCGACATGATTAACGCTAACCTTCACGGTATATCTCCGCAGCAGGTGAAAGAATTCCTGCAAGATTCCCGAAATCGGTTGATTTTGCAGCAAGCTGCTCTCACAGTGATGGCGGAGAAAATGTCTGGTCAACGATCGGCTGTGCTGCAAAAACGTCGCGATGATTTGCAACGCATACAGGCGGAAAATGAGCAATTGCACGCTGCTTTTCCCGATACTGCCACCATGCCTCCCAAGGAGCTGAGTTCCCTGCGGCAGAACGAGGCGCGCATTCGTGCCATTCGAGAGGATTTGGAGAGCAAACATAGTTTTGCTGACTTGGTGACGGACCCCGATACCGCTGAGCTGGTGACTCGCATTGTGAACAGCTTGACACTGACACGCCGCATGCTTTTCACCGGTGATTACTCCGATCCTGCCGAAACGATCGCTATTTTGACTTGCATCCTGCGAGAAGTTCCGGATATCAAACCGGGGCAAACCGACTATGATACGGCACTTGCGACGGCTCTGGAGTATTCCCGCTCAGGGTGGACTCAGAAGGATGCTGCGGCGCGTGCAGCCTACTTCATCCAAAGCCATCGAGCAGGCCTGTTGGACAGTGTGTATGAAAAAATCAGTTTTTGGCAGCGGCGTGCCCTTGTCGGGTACAAAGGCCTTGGGTTAGCCGATAATGCCGGAACCAACGATTTAGCGCCGTCTGTGCCGAGTCTCACTTTCAGCCGAGATCAGGTACACTTGCCTCCTTCCATGTATACGGGCGCATGTTGGCAGGCTCCTTATCGACTTTACAATATCTTTGGAGACATTGTTCACGATTTTGCGTATTTCATACCATTCAAGGACACGCTTTACACACGCTTCAACGAGGCGACGCGTGAAGTGGGTGGTGTGTGTGGAGGGCTGTCGCATTACGGCGCTTCTTCGGCGCAGGCCAACGGAGTGCCGGCTTTTACTTCCGGGGAACCGGAGCATTGCTCCTACGTGGTGCTGGTGAAGAACAAGTGGACACCGGCGTACTCCCTCTCATGGGATCGCGGGCTGCATTGGCAGGTGTTTCGTGGCAATGAGCGGTACAGTTCACTGCACCTCGCGGGAAAGATGTTCGGCAAATCTCCGTCTGCGAAGACTGGCTCCAAAGCGGAGAAGTTGCAGAAATCCATGGATCTTTCGCGTGCGATGCTGGCGTTGGCGAATTTATACGCAGGAGAAGATGCCGCGAAAGCTGAGGCGTTGTACCGGGGGGCGTATGCTATTGAACCTCTCAATTATTTTGCGTGGCGAGATTATGCAGAATATTTGGCGAATCCGGTGCGTGCCGCAGAGGCTACGGCCTGGTTGCAGCTTTGCCATGATTTGGGGACGTCTCTTGCGCCCAGGTATCCGGAGATAGCTGCTGAACTTCTTATTCAAAGTATTTACCCTTATCTCGCCAAAGTCTCCGTGGATGAGGAGCAACTTCGTCAGTCTCTCATTGAATTTTGGAAAGATGTGACCGTGATGGGACCCGTGCCGGAGTGGGATAAGGAGTTTTCCGGGCGTTGGAATGTGGAGCGTATGCTGCGCGAGCAGATGAAGTTGCTGGGCATTGATCCGCAGAAAGACGGACGATGCGTGGGTTTCCTCGAAGAGGTGTTGACTGCTTTAGCTGACAAACCGACTTACTTTGCCATTGTGCTCTCCTTCGGGAGTCAGCTGTGTGACGGAATGCCGCAGGAACTCAAAGGAAAAATGATTGCGACCATGACTCATGCCCTCTCCATCGGCAATGGAATTCAAGAAAACCGTGAATCCTTGCTCGGTCCCATTATTCTGGCTACCGAGTCTGCCGGGGATATACAGAGCTTTCAGGCTATTGCCAAGGTGCTGCCAGAACAATTCCGAAGCCCTTCCAACTCGATTCCTGAGCCGGAACCTTTCCCCGGTAAGGTGGTGTCACGGGGAGGAATCTTACGGCTGAGTACTTCTGATCCTCAGTACGACCACCCGTGTGCGCACTGGGGAGTTCTCGAGCCGGGTGTGGGAGGCTCTTTCCATACCGATCATGAAAAAGATGCCTGGGTCGTGGTGACTTTGCCTAAACAAGCCCATCTGACTGGTCTTGTCATACGTACCACGGATGGTAATTTGCACCGACTCAACAATATGCAGGTGCAAGTATCGGAGGATGGTGAAAGGTGGCGAACCGTAGCAGATCTTGGAGAATGCACGCAGCGTGACATACGTGTGGATCTGGGGGGCGAGCAGCCGCTCGCTAAATATGTGCGCATTTTACGTGTCGGAGGACCGGAGTTCTTCCATTTGCTCAATATCGTTGCTTATGGCAAACCAGCTGCGTAGTTTAATTTCATTGCGAGTATGAAGACGGTATGTTTCATAGGGTCTCTTCTTCTGGCAGCCGCCGGGTATGCGGCACATGTAGCAGAAAATTACGAGACGGCTAAATCCTTGGTGGGAGAAGATGGCTATGTGATCTTTGCATACGCGAAGGATTGGGATAAACGCAGCCGACAAGTGTGCGAGAGATTGCTGGCGGATGAAAAAGTGCAGCGGGCTGCGGGACAGGCGGTGTTGATGCGTCAACCAGTTCCGGATTTGTACAGCGAAAAACGCCATGAAGTTGAAAAAGAACGCTTTGGCGAGCTCGTGATTCCGGATGCACCGAGTTACCCAGCGCTGATTTTTCTTTCGCCAACCGGACGCCACTACGCCACGTTGAGTGGTGAAATGATGAGCCGGGCTGATAGCGATGAGATCAGTTCTGCCATACGTGACATTTTGGGAAAATTACACCTTCAGGAAAACCTGTTGCGTCAGGCTCAAAAACTGCAAGGCCTGGAGTGCGCCCGGACTCTGGGACAAGCGGCTTCCATCCCTGGTATTAAACCTCAGGCTGATTGGAAAGAACTTATTGAGCGGATCAAACAATGTGACCCGAAGGACGAAACTGGTTACGCACGTGCCCTGATCCCCCCATTTGAACTTTCGTTACAGATCGGTGACTTGGAACGTAATCCGGATGCAGGTTGGAAAAAAGCGCTTGAAAAGGCACAGCTGATGATTGATGATCCTGTTTACACAATCCCGCAACGCCAGGCTATCTACGCTGCATGCATCGGTATCCTGCATCGCCATGCCGGTGTCGGAGGTTCTCAAAAATTGTGTGACTTTGCAAAAAAAATGCAGGCCCTTGACCCCGATAGTTACCTGGGGCAGACGGCGGATTCCATCGTGCGCGAGTGGGCTGTACGCTTCAATTTAAGTGAGGGGTGGCACCCGGGTATTTTCTCCACGGATCACGATCCATTGCGTGTGGATCCTCCCATTCCTATTACAGAGGCCGGCACCTACAAGGTAACACTCACTTACACACGCGGCCGTCATGCGGCACATATCCTTGCTGTCTCGCTTTACGATGGCGTAAAATTGGTGGCCGAGGACAGACACGATGGCAGTACGGGCGAAGTCCATCGTGACAATGTTTATACACTCACAGTCAAATCACCGGTGAGAGACCCTCAACTCTTCATTCAATTTGACCAGAGTCACGATAGCGATCCATCCGGCTACAGCGATTCCTACGGTAAAATTACTATCACTCACTGAGCCACGCCCGTACATCTTCCAAGAACCGTGGCATGCTGTCTGCCAGCAGCTGTACCACAGACTCAAAATCTGCCGCATCTCCATAATACGGATCCGGGACTTCGTGTAGGTCGCACCCTCGAGGGAACCACTTGCACATGGGGATAATGTGTGCTTTGCAGCCATGCAGCATGTGCTTTACATCCCGCAAGTTTTCATCATCCTGAGGGACGATAAAGTTAAATTCCTCTCCGTCTCTTTTTCGCAATTGTCGCGCGAGGTGTCCGCCATATTCATATCCGGCGTGTCTCAGAGCCGCAAGCATGCGAGAATCCAGCCTGCACCCCACGTGGTAGGCGGCGGTGCCACAGGAGTCCACTTCTACTCGCTCTGTCAACCCGGCATTCAGAAGGGTCGCCCGGCATACAATTTCTGCTGCCGGGCTGCGGCAGATGTTGCCCAGACAGACAAAGAGAATGCGAATTTTGGTGGTGTGCAACATACGGGAGAAAATGCGTTGACCGACTATAATCTTTCTGGTATGAAAGGGGTGCCACACATCTTAGCACAACGTCATGAAGATTGCACGTCTGAATAACGCACCGGAGCTTTTTTTCTCGCTGCAGGGAGAAGGTGCAAGTGCCGGTGAACCTGCCATTTTTTTACGCTTGGCCGGATGCAACTTACATTGTTCGTGGTGCGACTCCAAACACACTTGGGGCAATCCCTTGGAGATATCTCCCGCTTCCGTGGCGGCGCAATTGTTAACCATGCCGGGGAAGCGAGTGGTTATCACCGGCGGGGAGCCTTTGTTGCAGGCGGACGACCTCGCAGAGCTTCTCACTCTGCTGCCCCGGGATCTGATGATTGAGGTAGAAACCAACGGAACGCTCCTTCCACCGCCTCACCTCGTGCGGCGCGTGAATCAGTGGAATGTGTCGCCCAAGTTGCCGCATGCCGGCAATGATCCCGCATGCGTGCAGCCGTCCGTGCTGGCTGCCTTTGCCGATATGTCGAGTGCGTGGTTTAAATTTGTGATCGCCGGAGAGCAGGATTGGCCGCTCATAGCGGCTCTTAATCTCCCCCATGAAAAAATTTTGCTCATGCCCTGTGCTGCAGACCGCGAGAACTATCGCCGCCTATTGCCAATCGTGGCCTCCGTTTGCAAGACGCATGCGGTGCGGCTTAGTCCGCGCTTGCACATTGAGCTGTGGGATGGCAAACCCGGTGTCTGAGTTTCACGACATTGACTCCATTGAGGGTGTCGTCCCTCAATTTTTCACCAACCTGATTTTCTGTTCGCGAAAAAACGGACCTAGCTTTCATCTCGTGTTTTTGGAGATTGTTTGTCTAATGATGCAAGTTGGCAGGCTTGCGGATTTTTTGCTTTGTAGTATAATTGAATGCACTCATGGCGGCCCAGAAGCTGAAAGATAAATGGCGTGGTACGCCGCATTGCCCGGGTGTCTATTTAATGCGCGGGGAGGGTGGTCGTGTCATTTACGTTGGTAAGGCAAAGGATCTGCATAAACGTTTGGCAAATTATTTTTCTCCGTCTCGTGCTACTCTTGAGAATGGTAAAACGCGTGCGTTGATAGCCTCTATTGTTGATTTTGATTATTACGAGGTGCGTAATGAGCAAGAGTCACTTCTTTTGGAACAAAAACTCATTAAAGAATACCGACCGCATTATAATGTGCAGTTGCGTGATGATAAACGGTACTTGTTGCTGCGCGCCGGAAGGCAGGATGCGCTACCACGTTTTTCTTTGGTAAGATTACGCAAGGATGATGGGGCGCGATACTATGGTCCCTTTGTACACAGCGGTGCTCTCAAGGAGACGGTAGAGTGGCTTAATCACCGTTTCCGATTACGCAGTTGTTCTGCAAAACTTCCCGGACCGGAGGATTATCGCCATTGCCATGACGATGTGATTCGTCACTGTTCTGCCCCGTGCATCGGGCGTGTTTCTCAGGAGGCGTATCGAGCACAATTCGGTGAAGCTTTGAACCTGTTGGAAGGCCGAGGTGTACGTGAGTACATGGAAGAATTATTCCACGAGATGCAAGAGGCTTCTGACGCATTGGACTTTGAGCGTGCCGCTAAGTTGCGTGATATACGCGAGAACGTTGAGAAAACTCTTGAGCCGGCTCGACGCTTTGCGCGGGTCAGTGGTGATTTGCCTGGAACCGTTAACCCGCAGGCGGATTTATTGCAGCTCGCGGAAGCCTTGAATATGCCGCCTCCAGAAATCATGGAGTGCTTTGATATATCTAATTTATCGGACAACCATATCGTTGCGTCTATGGTGCGCTTCACGCATGGGCGACCGGACAATGCTGCGTACCGACGTTACCGTATTCGTTCAATCGATACGCAAAATGATTTTGCTTCCATGCTTGAGGTGGTGAAACGCCGCTATTCACGAATTCTCGGAGAGAGCAGCGCTATCTACGATAAACCAACTTCGGTAGATGCATACACATGGCTGCTTGAGTTGCGTGCGCATGGGAAGGCCCCTATCACTGTGCCGGATCTTGTGGTGGTGGACGGAGGAAAGGGGCAGCTTGCCATGGCGGAGCGGGTACTCGCTGAGATAGGCCTGGCGAAAATGCCGGTGGTTGGGTTGGCCAAGCGTGATGAAGATGTTTATTTACCAGGCCGTGATGAGCCGCTTGTTCTCCCCCGTGATTCAGGTGCGTTACGTTTGTTGCAACGTTTGCGCGATGAGGCTCACCGTTTTGCCCATAATTACAACGAACTTCTCATGCGCAAGCGGGTGCGCGAGAGCCGCCTCGATTCCTGTCCGGGAATGACTCCCCGCCGTAAACAGCTTCTCCTTGCTCGTTTTCACAGTATTCCTGCCCTTCGTCGTGTTTCCCCTGAGCATCTCGCGGAATTGCCCGGTATCTCCAGAGAGTGGGCAGAGCAATTTTCCGCGTGGCTCAGTGAACATTGAATGATCGTGAGGTGAAAAGGTTGTGCGGATTCCCGCAGGGGTATGCTATGGTATTGTAATTTTACAATGAATAAATTACCTCCTGATTTAAGTGATTGGGAACAGCTGTGAAAAATGATGATTTTGCATTCTTAACTTGCCTTCAAGTTACCTTAAGTTTTACAATGCAGGAGAAACAAATATTTCCTGCTATGTCTAGAATCTATCCTATCGTTGCAGTACTCGCTCTGGTGTGTTGCTCAGTCGTCGGCGCGGCAGATGAAATCGCTCCAGTTTCTGCACCCCAGCGGAAACAACCAGTCGCTAAGGTGTATTTCACGAGAGAGCTGAGCCCGGAAGGACTGCTCAAGGTGTACAACAAAGTCAATTCGGAGATCACCGGCAAGGTGGCCATCAAATGGCATTCCGGTGAGCCGAACGGACCGAATATCCTGCCGATTCCTATGGTGAAAGTTCTTCAAAACAGCATCCCCGACAGTACGCTTGTCGAAACCAATACGCTCTACGAGGGTGGCCGCGATACTACTGAAAAACATCGCGAAACGCTCAAGGTGAATGGCTGGACCTTCTGTCCAGTTGACATCATGGATGAAGAGGGCACAGTGATGCTGCCGATAAAAGGAGGCAAACACTTCACGGAGATGAGCATGGGCAAGAACATCCTCAACTATAACTCCATGGTCGTACTCACCCACTTCAAAGGACATGCTCACGGCGGGTTTGGTGGATCGATCAAGAATATAGCTATCGGTTGTGCCGACGGGAAAATCGGTAAAGATATGGTGCATGGGTTGCACGGACAAAAGATAGAAGGCAATCCTTATCCGGCCATGAAAGCTCATCTCATGGAACACATGGTGGAGTCTGCTATGGCCACCGTAGAACACTTCGGTAAGCATATTACTTTTCTTAACGTGATGCGTAATATGAGCGTGGATTGCGACTGTGCCGGCACTCGCGCCGAGCGCCCCACTGCCCGTGATATCGGCATCCTCGCCTCGACGGACATTGTTGCCATCGATCAAGCTTGTCTGGACTTGCTGGATAAGTTGCCAGCGGATGAGAAGCGCGACCTGCAAGAGCGCATCAGCTCCCGCGAGGGGGAACATCAGCTGGAGTACGGGGAGCAGATGGGTCTGGGATCGCGCAAATACGAGCTCATCGAGGTAAAGTGATTTCTCACTGTCACGCTCTGCGTGAAAAACAAGCTGGGCAAATCAACCAGTTTGTACTATAGTGGCGGAGTACAATGATGGCGGACGAAATGAAAAACCTCGGCTTCGCTCGATTGGATATCTCACGTGGGGAGCGCACCGGATTGCCGGAGACCATTTACTGCCCAGGCAAGACGACAGAGCAACTCATCGGGATCCTGCGTGCATTCCAAGAAAAGGGGTTGGCCGTACTGGGCACGCGATGCTCCCAAGATCAGGCCAACGCCGTATGCGTCTCGCAGCTGCCGGTGAAGTACGATGCCACCGCTCACACACTGCTGCTGGAGGGTCGGCGCCCTCACCCCTTACCAGGCGCAGTGGCTGTTTGTACCGGAGGAACGGCGGATTTACCTGTTGCAGAGGAAGCTGCCCGCACAGCGGAATATTTTGGCGCCCAAGTGGAGCGTTTTTATGACGTGGGGGTGGCCGGGCTGCACCGTCTGCTGAACAGTATCGACTCTATCCGCCGGGATCAGGTTGTCATCGCCGTGGCCGGCATGGAGGGCGCGTTGGGCAGTGTAATTGCTGGGCTGGTGAAGTCTCCTGTGATCGCCGTCCCTACCTCTGTGGGCTACGGCGCATCTTTCCATGGCTTGGCTCCTCTGCTCTCTATGCTCAATTCCTGCGCCGAAGGGCTTTCCGTCGTCAACATCGACAACGGATTCGGCGCGGCTGTTCAGGCCTGTCGCATCCTTAACCTGCTCCATCATCACCATGAGTAAAATTTTGTATCTGGAGGGTAGCTGTGGTATCAGCGGCGATATGACGGTAGCAGCTTTGCTGGATTTGGGAGCCTCTCGAGCCAAACTAGACACGGCTCTGCAAAGTCTCGCCGCCCAAGGCGACGGCTTCTCATGGTCCGTTTCACGGAAAAACTCTTACAGCATCGCCGGCGCCGACTTCGATGTGCGCCTGCACCACCGCGAGCAACCGCGCGAAGAGGGCTACCACCATCACCACCACCACCGTCACCTTGCTGACATCGAGCAGATCATCGCTCGCGTTGAAATGTCGGATCGCGCTCGGGCACTCGCGTTGAGCATCTTCACGATTGTAGCGAAAGCCGAGGCTCGTGCCCACGGCTGCGCGACAAATGAGGTGCATTTTCACGAAATAGGAGCATGGGATTCGCTAGCGGATATCGTTGGTGCAGCGGTACTTGTTGATGATTTGAAAATTGACGACTGTGTCATTACAGCATTGGCAGAGGGTGAAGGAACGGTTCAATGTCAACATGGAGAGCTGCCGGTACCGGTACCCGCGGTACTCAATATCGCCCAGGCTCACGCCATACCACTGCGCCGCTGCGCTGTGCGCGGGGAGATGGTAACGCCCACTGGCATCGCGATTGCCGCCGCGTTACGCTCGCTGACCACACTGCCGGAGCAGTACCGCGTGTTACAAACCGGTATAGGCTTGGGCAAGCGTGACTTTGGTCGCGCCAATTTTTTGCGTGCCATGTTGCTGGAACCCGATTCTGCCCCTGATCAAATCTTTGAGGTTGCCGCCAATATTGATGATTCTACACCGGAAGAATTAGGCTTCCTCATGGAAGAACTCTTCCGCATTGGTGTACGCGATGTGTGGTTTATCCCCTGTGTGATGAAAAAGAATCGCCCTGCAACGGTACTCAATGTACTGGTAGATTCTACTTTGCTCGGCACGGCAGAGAATGCCATCCTGCTCCATAGCAGCACTATTGGCCTGCGACATCACCCCGTGAAGCGCACAACCATGTTGCGTGAAATGCGTGAAATAACTCTCCCCTACGGCACAGTGCGCGTCAAATGTGTTTCGCACGGCGACATCTCTCACTGCTACCCGGAGTACGAAAGCCTGCGCGAGCTTGCCCTCGCCACCGGTCGTCCTCTGCGCAGCATTCGCGAGGACGTTGCTGCCGCGCTCGGCTCTCAATCGCTATGAAACAACGCCTCCGTGAATTCCTCATTCGTCATGCCGCCGGCGGGGTCGCCCTCGCTTTTTCGGGAGGTGTGGATAGTACCCTGCTTCTGCATGCTCTGCTGCGGCTGCGGGCAGAGGGGCTTGTCCAAGGTCTCTTGGCATGCTATTTTCAGAGCAAGTTGCAACCTGCTGCAGATGCTGCAGAAGTGATACAAATCGCCTCAGCTATGGATGCCCCGCTGGAGGTAATTTCCATTGACCCCTTGACGGATTTGCCCAATTTGCGCTACAACCCCGCTGATCGTTGCTACCATTGTAAGCGTTTTCTTTTTTCTAAGCTGGTCGAGTGCGCTCGCTCTCGTGGACTTTACTGCATCATGGATGGCACCAATGCGGATGACCTGAAACTGTACCGTCCCGGTCTGAAAGCGCTGCGTGAATTAGGCGTGATATCACCGCTGGCTGAGGTGGGCATGAGCAAAGCAGATGTGCGTCTATTGGCAACCGAATGGAAGCTGGGCTGCGCCGCCAAGCCCTCCTCGCCTTGTCTGGCTACCCGGTTTGAG
Source organism: uncultured Akkermansia sp. (assembly GCA_947589345.1). Taxonomy (GTDB): domain Bacteria; phylum Verrucomicrobiota; class Verrucomicrobiia; order Verrucomicrobiales; family Akkermansiaceae; genus Akkermansia. The sequence goes on along the minus strand of CANQAC010000032.1, from coordinate 5,199 downwards.
TATGGCTCGGAGCTTACCGAGGAAAACCTGCGCCGTGTGGAATATGGAGAGGACGAACTGCGCCGCCTTTTCCCCGGCGTGGCGTTGCGTTTGCGTGTGCATGGCGACTTGGCTCGCGTGGAACTGCCGAAGTCCGAGCTGAGTCGTGCCGTTCATTTCGCCAACTCTATCTCATCCGCTTTGCGTGCACTGGGCTTCACTTATATCACCCTTGATTTAGAAGGTATGCGCAGCGGCAGTATGGATGCGGCCTTATCATCTTCCTCTATTTCCCGTAAAAACTATGAATGAGACTACCTTATCCGTTCTTCTCGGACTCGCCGTGGCAGATGCTGTGCTGCACACTTTGGCTGGACCGGATCATTACCTTCCCTTCGTTATGATTGCTAAAAGCCGGGGCTATAGCATACTTCGTGCGCTTGCTTGGACCTTCGTTTGTGGCATCGGGCACGTGGGCAGCGCGCTGCTGATTGCGCTGGTATTTATGTACGCCTCGCACTTGCTCACAGAGTCAGACATGGAATGGCTGAATGAGAACCGAGGTGATCTGGCTGCTTGGGCACTCATTGGGTTCGGCGCCGCCTACATGATTTATGCTATGCGTCACAACTGGTTACACCACCATCATCGTCACGCGCACGGGCATGAACTCATCCACAACCATGCTCCCAATATCACCCCATGGATCATTTTTATCATTTTTGTGCTTGGCCCTTGTGAGGCTCTGTTGCCTCTGCTCGCTCCCGCTGCAGCGCTTGGCGCGTACGCGGTAGCCCTCGTCACGATCGTTTTCAGTATCTGTACCATTGCCACGATGATGTTCGCCGTTGTTCTCGGCTTAAAGGGACTTTCTTTGTTGCGTTTCGCGTGGCTCGAATCCCACAGCGGAGAAGTTGCCGGCGCCACGATCATGCTCTGCGGTGTAGCTATCGCCTTTTTTGGTTTGTGACCCCTCCAAAATGACATGACGACGGTCATGTTGCATGCACTTCGCTTATGATTTGGGTTTGCCAAATGCGTATTCCTATGGTAGAGTGTCCTCGTAAGACATCTGCCCCTTATGTCATCTCCTGCTACAGCATTTCTTGGAGCTAGTACTCTTTTGGGAAAATATTGGACGGAGAGGCGTCATTTTGACTATCTGATCGATAAAGAGGATTTTCACCGTAGCTTTGGCCATAGCTTTCGGATGCTCGTGTGCCTTGACCCTGCTGTGGCCGATGGACCGGCCCGCATGCGCAAAGCGCCCGACATGGACGAACTGCAAACTTACCAACTTCTTTCGCACTTGTCAGATATCAAGCCGGAATTCACTGTGTTTGTGACCACCTGCGATATGCTCCCTGAAGATGCAGATGAAAATACGCCGACAATTGAAAAAAGCGACGATCCTTTTGTGCAGCGGCGCATTACCCTGCACCGCGAGTTAAATCGTCAGTACGGTCGCGTACTCAATGTACACCTGCCTGAAATTGTTTCGCACGAAAGCAGTGGTTTTAATGACCTGATGGATACTCTTATTTCTCCGCCCAAGGGTAAGGGCAAACTCCCGTTTGCTCCTTTTGAGAAGCATCAACTCTACTTCTCTCGCCGCATTCTGGGCGATGTGGAACGTTGCGTTCCCCTTGGTATTCCCGCTATTATCCCGGCCATGCCTCCGCTTACCACGCAAGAAATTGTGCAGGCGTTACGCCCGAACTTGGAGGATCGGTTACTTGACTACTCCCCAGACCAACCTAAGGGCTCCAACCGCTCATCCATCCATTCTTTTCAATGGCTTGATCCCAAGGATGGTTATCTGGTGACGCGTGAGGACCAGCTGGAACTGCTGCTTTTCTTCTTCCAATCTGTCTGTGCGTGATTTTCATTGCACATGACCGGGGGAGTACTTGCACTGCCGCGCTAAACCTGCTACAATGCCACGCACAATGCAAAAGAAGCGCATGACGGGGGTACTCCTCCCGCTTTTTTCTCTGCGGCGGGATGCAGATGCGGGTATCGGCGACCTGATGGCCTTGGATGAATGGATCGATTGGGCTGCTGACCATGGTGTGGGCTTTTTTCAGCTTCTTCCCGTTAACGAATTAGGGGATGAGGATTCCCCCTCCCCCTATTCCTCTATCAGCTCCATTGCGCTCGAGCCACTCTACCTTAGTTTGGAACGTGTTCCAGGCATCCCTTCTCCTCTACCTCCTTATCCGGCCGATTTGCCTCCCCTCCAACTCCCGGGTGGGCGCGATCTTGTAGATTACCCACGAGTTCGCATGTACAAAAACGGACTTCTACGCCAAGCGTGGGAACATTTTTGTTGCGATGAGCAATATGAGGCGCTTCGGGCTAATTTCGATGCATGGGTGGAAAAAGAGAGTTCATGGCTAGATGATTATGCTAACTTTCGTGTGTTGAGTATCGCGTTCGGTACGACTGCTTGGTGGTCTTGGCCGGTTCAAGATACTGACGTGGCTCGCGACTTTATATCTCATGACCAGCAGGCTTTGCGCCAAAAAAGGTACCGTCAATGGTTGCAATGGCTTTGTGCCCGCGAGTGGGATATGGTGCGGAAACATGCCGATGAAAAGGGTGTGCTGCTTATGGGTGATGTTCCCATAGGAATCTCTGTGGCAAGTGCGGACGTTTTTTTTCGTCGATATCTCTTTGACATGGAATGGAGCGGTGGAGCACCAGCGGAGGGTAATTTTGCCGAGGATCCTTTCACTGCCAAATGGGGACAAAATTGGGGTATCCCGCTCTACCGTTGGGATGTCATGCAGAATGATGGTATGGCTTGGTGGGTGCAGCGCATCCGTAAACTCACCGAAATCTTCCGCATGTACCGCATCGATCACATCTTAGGTTTCTATAGAATTTACGCTTTTCCTTGGATGCCTGTGCGCAATACTGAATTTTTGCGTCTCTCTCCGGATGAAGCTGCTGCTCGCTGCGGGGGAAGACGCCCTGGTTTTCGTCCCCGTCCGGACGATACTCCCGAACAACGACGTGCTAATCTCATGCAGGGCGATACGTTGCTGCGCACTATTTTGCGCGCTACCCCCGGCCCGACAGTTATCGGCGAGGATCTCGGCTGTGTACCGGATTATGTGCGGCCGGATCTTTCTCGCTTGCGCATTGCCGGGTTTAAAATTCCGCATTGGGAGTGCGATCCACTTGGGAAAATCATAAAGGGTGACACATATAACCCTTGCTCATTTACTACTTTTGCCACTCATGATTTTCCCCCTTTGTGCAGCGATTGGAGCGAATGGTTCTCTCGCGTAGAGTTGGGACGCCGGGCTGTTCTGGATACTTCTCGTCCTGTGGATGATTCTTTGCGCGAGGTTTTGTGTGTTGCTCGTGATTGTGCGGCTACTCTGTGTCGTCTGGGAGATTTTGCGGGACTCAATAAAACGCAAAGTGTGGTTCCTTGGAATGCGCAAATTAAAGACGCTCTCTATCGAGCTTTGTTCATGAGTCGTTCTGACTATGCGGTTCTCATGTGGACAGAACTTTTCGATGTTCCGGTGCGCCTTAACCTACCGGGGACTCAGGGCAGCACCAACTGGAGACCGCGTATGCCATTCACCGCCGCTCAGGCTGCAGTCCTTCCTCAGAGCGATTGGTTGCACGAACTTTCTCAGGCTGCAAACCGTGTGTAGTTGCTGAGTTTTGGTGCGTACTCACGTCGTTGGCATGGATGCTGCATAATAGCGATATTCATCAATTCGGGTGACGTGAAGCCATTTTGCCGAATAGGAGACTATAGAGCAAAACGATCGCCAGACACACTGCCGGGATCACGTAGCAGCCACGCAGCGCAGCTTCTTGCCCGGTATAGAGCGTGTTCACCAAGGGGGCAAGCGTCTCGTGTCCCAAGTAATAAGCAAAAACAGGAGGTAGTGCCGCCCCACCCAGAATAGCCATAACCAGTCCTGCTGATCCTACCTTAGAATCTTCTCCAAGATCACGCAACGCTACACCGTAAATAGTGGGAAACATCAGGGACATGCAGCCAGATATACATACGACGCATGCCAGACCGGCCATGCCCGGAAGCCACATGGCACCTGCGCAAAAAGCTATTCCTAGTGTGGCAAAGAGGGCCATCATGTGGCAAGGATTGCAGAAACGCATGAGGGCCGTGCTAATGAAACGAAACAGGATAAATAAAATGACGGCAGCAATGTATGCATACATGGCCTCTGCATCGGTGTAGTGCAACGCGTAGGCAGCATAATGCAGGACGTACACCCAGATCATGGTCTGCAACCCCACGTAGAAAAACTGTGCTATGACTCCACACACGTACCTCGGTACTCTGAGCAGACGCAGAATGCTTTGAACAGCGCTGTGTTTTGCTGTGATACCAGGTGCCTCGATGGCCGGGATATCTACTCGGCGAAAACTTATCCACAACAGAGCAACAATAGCCGCAAGTACGACGTAGGGTGTCACAAGCCACACGAGATTCTGAGTCTGTTGTTCACTGCTCAGTTGTACACCAACTTGAGCTTGCTCCATATTCTCGAAAATGACATAACGAGCGATCACTAATCCCACTAGATTTCCTACCGGGTTAAATTGCTGCGCAAAGTTCAAGCGTCGGACGGCCGTCTCCGCGGGACCCATGGCCAGTACGTAGGGGTTACAGGCTGTTTCCAATACAGAAAGACCAGACGCATAGACGAAGATAGAAATGAGGCAGAGGTCGTAACTGTGCCATATTGCAGCCGGCACATACCCAAGTACGCCGATCATGAAGACTCCTAAACCCAACAAAACTCCACGCCGATAGCCTTGTGCCTTGATGAACATCGCCGCAGGTATGGCAAGCAGCGCGTAGGCTCCGTAATGCGAGGTGACTGTCATGACAGTTCCCATTTGGCTGAGCTGAGGGAAGATGCTCTCAAAGGCTTTCACTAAAACTTCAGCCATGGCATTCACTAACCCCCATAGCGCAAAGCACAGCACGAGCATCATAAAAGCCGGACGGTATTTACGCGGAAGTACAGGGGTTAAATCGGGCGCATAAGTGGCGTTCATCATGCGCCCGATGATAGCAAAAGGCCTTGGTTTGTCAAGTTGATTCCCATGGTTCAACCAGGATGTTTTTTGAGGTTTAGAAAAAATTTTAGGCGTGGAGCAAATATGCTCTGTGGCGCATGGGAGTAAGGGGGGAGGGGAGGTGAGGCAGGGTGGGGAGGA
>CANQAC010000031.1 GCA_947589345.1 uncultured Akkermansia sp. | reverse complement strand
ATTTTAATCCGAACACGTTTGCGGAGGCGTTGCGCTACCTGACGGAGGAGGATGGGCTGATGCCGGAGGCGGTGGCGCGCGAGGCGTTGGATAAGTACGGGACGCTCGGCGACGCGAAGGCAAGCAGGTTGCACGGCAAGGAGGCTTTGATGGTGTTGCTGACGGATAACGAGTACGCGCGATTCAGCGACCTGGTAAAGACGGCGCAAAATCGGGCAGAGGCGGCGAGAGAGAAGTGGAGGCAGGAGAGGGAGGAAGAGGCGGCAAGGAGGAAGGAGGACGGGAAGCCGACGGAGAAGGAGAATGGGACGCTGGTGCTATCCCCGGCGCAGGCGGCGTATCGGGTGTTGCTCTGCGAGCAGGCGGATTATACGGAAAGCCTGAGTATGCAGGGATACACGCCGGAGGTGGTGCAGAGGCTGAGGGAGTTTGCCGGTGAAAAAGTGATGAGGATGGCATACGCGCTGCGTGAGAAGATGGGCGAGAGGACCGAGGAGATACGGGATGTGTATGAGCGGGTGTATGGCATGCCTTTCCCGGAGGTAGAAAATTACTTCCGCGCGTTTTTCGATGTGGCGTATGAGGCGAGGCAGGAGGGTATCATGAGCGGCGAAGGAGCCGGGTATGCGGCAGGGGCTGGGACGATGCGTGGAACAGGGAGAATTTGGCGTATCTGGAGTCGATGGTAAAGATGGTGCAGGGTAAGGAGGCAGGGAGGTCACCGAGGAAAAGGTGATGAAGAAAAATGCCCAAGTAACGAAAAATTCGGTACTTGGGCATCTCGATGCAACTTTATTCGCGGTGACTATGAGTGATTAATAACTTCCTTACGATGAGGAGCAAGGGCTAGGAAGAGCAGCGTCCAACCCGAGAAAATCATTTCCACTGCGATGACGGTGCCAAGTAGCCAATACGAGCTATCCGGCCACTCCCATGTGACGAGTACACCAAGGATGATTGATATGAGAGCATTGAAGAATCGCCAAGCGCTGCCAGATTCACGACGCAGGGTAAAAGCAACGGCGAGTCGCAATACACCACCCACCAATAAAGCTATCCCGATGACGAGAGTGATGACGCTCAAAGAAACGCCTGTACGCATGATAAATGCGAGACCAAGGCAAGTATAAATGAGCGTGGCGAGAAGATTCCAGATGCGGTAGCCGGGACGAGTGAACACTTGGATAAAACGCATGAGTGCCACCACCAGCAAAACAAACCCGGCTACCCACACTGCAGAAGCCCCCATGATGTAGGGAAAGCTCAGCAGGACGAAGCCCAGCACGAGTTCAGCAATTGCCAGCAGAGCCACCAACCAGGAGTGGGTGACCAAGTGGCCCGTCGTGTGTGTATGTGTATCATGATTCATGGTAATTTGAGGTTAGACGTTGATGAGAATGAAACCAGTCGATATGCTTGAGAAAAGAGTCAATATAGTCGGCTCGTTTGTTGTGATAGCGCAGGTAATAGGCATGCTCCCACACATCACAGGCGAGGATGGGAAGAAATCCCGGGATGAGAACGTCTTGGTGGCGGCAGATGCCAAAGACACGCAGTAAGCCACTAGCCGAATCCACCCCAAGCACGCCCCAACCGCTCCCTTGAATTGCCAGGGTAACGGAGCGAAACACACGTCGAAACCCCTCAACACTGCAGAAGGATCGGTTAATAGCATCCAGTAATTCCCCCATAGGCTGTTCACCATCTTCCGGGGTGATGCTTTCCCAGTAGAGGCAATGCAAGATGTGTCCACCAAGATTGAAAGCAAGGCGCGATGTAGCATCCGGGGCAGCTGCGGGATCCAGTTCGCCGGTCTGTACCCGGCGCAAGATATCCACCGCTTCGTTGGCACCGGTCACGTAGGCTGCGTGGTGCTTATCGTGATGCAGTAGAACAGTCTGTTTATCCAGCAGCGGCTCAAGATCTGCGGCATCATAAGGCAACGGAGGCAGCACATAATGACCATCGCGGTAAGCGCAGGTGGGGGGATTCGTCTTCATGCTGAGGAGTGAGATACAACCCCGGGGCATGAATGTTCAATCCCAGTTAGAATGATGGACTAACCAAGCGGCAGATCCGAATGGAGGGCTCGAGTGGCTTCATCGTGCAAATCCAGCACAGAAGAAGAGAAATCCTCGCCGAAGGAATCCACAAGGCGGCACACGGCGATGCGAGCAGATTTTTCCTCATAGAGTTGAATCCAACGGTCAGCGTCCGGAGTCAATTTACCACTCTCGGGCAGCTCAGGGAAAACGCAGGGCATACCCAAGCGATAGGGCTTTGGAGTGAGCCGTGCTCGCCAGCATTTTTGGGAGACGCAAAGTCGTGCATAAAGGGGATCCACCTGCAAAGCGGATTGCAGAGGGACGGCACTGCTATCATCCGGTGCAAACGAGCGGCCACCAGCAATGATACGCCACCCTCGAGCTGTACGGTACACGCGCAAACCAAGCCGCTCGTCTCGTGCGACCAGACTGCGTGCAGCTGCCAACAAACAGGATTCAGCGCTCTACCTCCGCCGAAGAGGGCAAGTAATCGCTGCTTCCACGGGCGGAGGAAAGAATCAACATCCAAAATGCAGAGACTGGAGGTATTGAGCACTTGGACACCATAGCGGTTGCGAGTGATGATATTTTGCTCATCCATGCACTGCAATATCTGTTCGGTGGTAACAACGCTATAAGATTCCGGGTTGTTTTGCTCATCCAGCTCACGCAGAGAATGCCGGAAACGAGAAAGCGAATCCTCTCCATGGTGAGAAGAGCCATAAAAATCGGAGAGCAGTTGCAACTTGGCAAGCATGCGCTCATGAGCCTCCTGGGCGGAGCAGAATGAAAATGCGCGGACACGAAATGTCATCCCAGCCACTCTATGAACTCTGCGTTCCCAATATGGGGCAATCCTCATAGAAATCAGACCTGAACGGTGGAGGTGAAATCCATGCTCAACACCGTTACATTATCGGCGTCCGGACGCCCCAGAGCTCGACAACCCTCCACAATATCGGCAGACAGATTATCAGAATGAGAATTGAGGATGGCTCGAGCAGCTTCGCTGAGGGGGGTAGGTAAGAGTAGCTCATCCACTCCATCGCTTGCCAATACAATACGATCTCCTGGCAGCAAAAGGTAGGGAGTGGGGGGGCTATCCACCATGGGAATTTTCTCCCCGGTTACAGCAGAGCGCAGCGAATGGCCTTGAGCCATAGCCTCTTCAAAGGACATGGTACCTGCTTTCACAAATTCCTCATAGATAGCACGCATAGAATGGTCTGCATTCAAGCGCAATAGTCGCCCGTGCCGCCATAACATCAGCGGAGAATCCCCCACGCTGACCCACCAAAGAACACCGGAAGAAATGTACGCTGCCAGCAGAGTGCAACCTCCATACAAGCCTCGTTTCCTGAAATAGTCCCCAACAGCTTTATTGGCCCGTTCTAAAGCCACGTGCAGGCGTGTCGCCATCATTTCATCGTTGGCATTTTCAAAAGCTTTTACGAATATGTGTGTAGCAAGCTCAGCAGCTTGCAAGCCGCAATCATGTCCTCCCATACCATCACAAACAACGGCCAGCGATCCGTCCGGAAAATGCCGCACAGCATAAGCATCTTCCATATCGACACGCCGTCCGATCCACTGTGCAACCTGGATCTTCACATCATTCTTTCTATCACTTCGAGGAAAGGATGACAAGCATTATTTAATATCACACGGTGTCAGGAACGATTTTTGAGCTGAGGGAAGAGAATGACATCGCGGATGGAAGAAGCACCAGTGAGGAGCATACATAGGCGATCAATGCCAATACCGATACCGCCCGCACTAGGCATGCCAGACTCAAGAGTTTCGATGAAATCGTGGTCAATTTTCTGGGTTTCCTCACCGGCCTGGTGCATAAGGCGCTGAAGCTGTTCAATAGGATCATTCTGCTCGGAGTATCCTGGGCAAAGTTCCTGACCATTCATGACTAGCTCAAAGACATCCACGACCTCATTATTTTGAGGGTTGGCTTTAGCCAAAGGAACAAGATCGCGTGCAACGTGACAGACAAAGAGAGGGGAATCCTGTTTTTCTTCCACGAGCTTCTCGTACACCTGTTGGGTCACTCCCACATCATCCAAAGCATCACCGATCTGCACCTGCAAATCATTTTGTGCACGAGACCGGCGTTCCTCCGGAGAAAGCTCAAACCAATCTTTGCCCGCTACTTTTTTCACGAGATCCGCGTAGTCAGCGCGGCGCCAAGGCCTCGTCAAATTGACCGTGCGGCGGACATTGCCATCAGCATCATATTGGTCAAACACCAATTTCCCAAAAACTTTCTGAGCCACAGAGGTGATCATCTCCTCAATCATGTCGGCCATGCTCTCAAAGTCGCCTCCGGCCTCATATACCTCCAGCACCGTGAACTCCGGATTGTGACGAGCGTCGATCCCTTCGTTGCGGAAATTTCGATTCAACTCAAACACCTTTGTAAAGCCGCCCACCAACAGTCGCTTCAAGTAAAGCTCCGGGGCTATACGCAGCGTCACCGGTTTCTTCAATGCGTTATAATACGATTCAAAAGGCTTGGCAGCTGCTCCACCGGCAACGTCCTGCAGCATGGGGGTTTCCACTTCCATGAATCCCCGCTCGGTCAGATATGTGCGAATTTCGTGGATGATACGGGAGCGAGCGACAAAACGGGCCGCACTTTCGGGGTTGCTCATCAGGTCCTGATGACGCTTGCGATAACGCATATCTTGGTCGGCAAGACCATGGAACTTATCGGCCATGGGCCGTAGAGCCTTAGAAAGAAGTGAAAATGAATCGACACGAACAGTAGGTTCGCCCGTGCGAGTGATAAACGTTTCACCTTGCACACCAATCCAATCGCCACGCTCCAGAAGTTTCCACAAAGCCCACGCCTCATCACTCACGCTTTTCTTGGTGAGCATGCACTGGATGCTGCCACAAACATCCGCCAGCGTGAAAAACTGAGTTTTGCCCATATCACGCAAGGCAACGATGCGACCAAGTAAGCGCACTTGTCTCTCCTCAACAAAATTTTCTTTGAGTTGTGCCGGGGAAGTAGTAACATCAAATCGGCCACCGTAGGGATTAATGCCAAGGGCGCGGATTTTGTCCACTTTCCCACGGCGGATAGCGATTAAATCCTCTTGTCCGGACGAGGAAGGAGTGGTCTCGGGCGACTGTATTTCCGACATAGCGCGCGCATTATACGGGTTTTGTGCAAGTTTGCAATGCAAATATGAGATTTTACTGCACAATTGGGAGAGGAGCCGTGTTTTTCCAATCCCCGCGGGTAAAGTCAGGGAAGATTTGCGGAGCGCCCCCTTCATTCACCGATTTTTCAGACAGAGGGCCGACTGCTGACCAGAAGGCACCTTCGTACACGTTTTGATCCATCGGCTCGCCGTTGTGCAGGCATTCTATAACGCGGCAAAGCATGATGTAATTCATGCCGCCACGGTTGTCTTTTTTGCGAGCCTTTTCGCCCAAACGTTTGTAGAGGGGATGGTCATACTTGGAATAAAGCCCCTTCTCTGCGGCGTCGCCTTCATACCATTCGTGGTAGCCACCCTCGGAGCTGATTTCTGCACCTCCGGGCTGTCCCCCCTTCTCTGGGATTTCGGAAACCCCCGGGCTGATGCGCTCTCCCGCGACACGCAGGGGATAGTCCGCCAAGGTCCCTTCCGTGCCTTGGATGAGGTTTTTGCGGTCGTAGGGACGTGGACTCGTTTCATCCCATTGCACGAGAATAGTGCGCCCCAGCTTCGTTTTGATGAGGGAACTGCTCATATCACCGCACTTGAACTCAAGCTTATTCCACTTGTGGTCGGGAGCAAAGTTTTTCTTGGCATAGGCTGCGCGACCTTTAGCGGGACTGCTGAAAGAGACAATGCGATCGAAGGAATCTTCCCCGCGGGCAAGATTCATGTACTGAGCCACAGGCCCGAGACCGTGCGTGGGGTACAAATTGCCGTTACGCGAGGCGTAGTGATTTGTGCGCCACGACCCGCAGCCGCGATCCTCACTGAACATTTGCATGCGTAGCTCATGAATGTAAGCGGCTTCGCCATGCAGCAGTTCTCCGATAAGTCCCTGACGAACCATGTTGAGGAACATGAGCTCATTGCGCCCGTAATTGCAATTTTCCAGCATCATGCAGTGTTTTTGAGTGCGTTCAGAAGTATCTACCACACGCCATAAATCTTCCAGTGTTATGGCCAAGGGCACCTCAACAAAGGCGTGAGCTCCGGATTCCATGGCATCAATAGCCATCTGTGCATGCGTTTCCCACGGCGTATTGATGATGACGGCATCGGGCTTAACCTCCGTCAGCATTTTTTTGTAGGCGTGGGGATCTCCGTTGTACTCTGACGGTCGGTTTCCTGTATGCTTTTCAATGTAGTCGGCCGTGAGGCGAGTGGCATCTGCATACAAATCACACACCGCCACAACTTCACAATGAGGGATGTTTACAAAATGCATTGTTTGAGGAATTCCCCGTTCGCCTAATCCAATGACAGCCACGCGCACATTTTCAATCTTAGGAGCGCGAAATCCACCCATATAAATACTGCCCTCCGGACGTGGGGAAACGGCAGACGTATCCACAGGCGCAACATTTTTCGCATGCGTAGCTTCCGCCCCGGCCGGACCAGGATCCTGCGCATACAATAACCCACTGAAAATCATGGTGCAATTCATCACCATCCTCATCGCTCCTTTTAACCGGTATCGCATGTTCATAGGCAGATTGTCATGTACCATAAGCAGTACGTAGCCGAGCTAGGCTTTCTTTCAATCTTTCTTGATGGAAGCGCGTACCATGTGAATTTATGCCGCGTTTACCATGCAATTAGGTACATTCTCTACCGGATAACAGGGAGAGGAGCCGTGTTTTTCCAATCCCCGCGGGTAAAGTCAGGGAAGATTTGCGGAGCGCCCCCTTCATTCACCGATTTTTCAGACAGAGGGCCGACTGCTGACCAGAAGGCACCTTCGTACACGTTTTGATCCATCGGCTCGCCGTTGTGCAGGCATTCTATAACGCGGCAAAGCATGATGTAATTCATGCCGCCACGGTTGTCTTTTTTGCGAGCCTTTTCGCCCAAACGTTTGTAGAGGGGATGGTCATACTTGGAATAAAGCCCCTTCTCTGCGGCGTCGCCTTCATACCATTCGTGGTAGCCACCCTCGGAGCTGATTTCTGCACCTCCGGGCTGTCCCCCCTTCTCTGGGATTTCGGAAACCCCCGGGCTGATGCGCTCTCCCGCGACACGCAGGGGATAGTCCGCCAAGGTCCCTTCCGTGCCTTGGATGAGGTTTTTGCGGTCGTAGGGACGTGGACTCGTTTCATCCCATTGCACGAGAATAGTGCGCCCCAGCTTCGTTTTGATGAGGGAACTGCTCATATCACCGCACTTGAACTCAAGCTTATTCCACTTGTGGTCGGGAGCAAAGTTTTTCTTGGCATAGGCTGCGCGACCTTTAGCGGGACTGCTGAAAGAGACAATGCGATCGAAGGAATCTTCCCCGCGGGCAAGATTCATGTACTGAGCCACAGGCCCGAGACCGTGCGTGGGGTACAAATTGCCGTTACGCGAGGCGTAGTGATTTGTGCGCCACGACCCGCAGCCGCGATCCTCACTGAACATTTGCATGCGTAGCTCATGAATGTAAGCGGCTTCGCCATGCAGCAGTTCTCCGATAAGTCCCTGACGAACCATGTTGAGGAACATGAGCTCATTGCGCCCGTAATTGCAATTTTCCAGCATCATGCAGTGTTTTTGAGTGCGTTCAGAAGTATCTACCACACGCCATAAATCTTCCAGTGTTATGGCCAAGGGCACCTCAACAAAGGCGTGAGCTCCGGATTCCATGGCATCAATAGCCATCTGTGCATGCGTTTCCCACGGCGTATTGATGATGACGGCATCGGGCTTAACCTCCGTCAGCATTTTTTTGTACGCCATGGAATTCTTATCGTATTCGGCAGGACGCCTGCCCGTACATTGCTCTATTTGGTTTGCCATCGCTTTGGCAGCACCATCGTACGGATCGCACACTGCGACAACTTCGCAGTGGGGAATGCTCAGAAAATGGAGCGTTTGGAGAACGCCTCGTTCGCCTAATCCAATGACAGCCACGCGCACATTTTCAATCTTGGAAGCGCGAAATCCACCCATATAAATGCTGCCCTCCGGACGCGGGGAAACGGCAGACGTATCCACAGGCGCAACATTTTTCGCATGCGTAGCTTCCGCTCCGGCCGGACCCGAACTCTGAGCACGCGATAACTCGTCAGAAATCGCGAGGCGATTCGTCACCGTCCCCATCGCCCCTTTTAACTGGTACTGCCGCATATCCACAGGTAGAGTGCTTTTCGTACACTATACCGTAGTACGCGACCATGTCAAACTTCTTTCAATCTTTCTTGATGGAAGAGAGAAGGATGTGAAAAAAACTTGCTTCTACCAAGCCGAGAGTGGTAGAATGAGAGCATGCTAAGAGTACTAGCCGCAACAGATTTCTCCGAAGATGGTCGAGCGGTGGTTGATTTTGCCGCTAATTTGGTGAGACAAAGTGGAGGGAAAATGTATTTGTTACACGCTGTTGAGCCATGTATGATGGATGCGGCGGGATGTTTGACCATGGAGGGGAAAAGAGGGGAAAGCCATGATATGCGACATGTTTCCTTATTGGAACTGACAAATGAACGTGCACACAGGGCTGCGGAGAAAATCAGTAAAAAGTGGGACATCCCGATTTATGGAAAAGCAGAGGAAGCGGATGATGTCGTTGAATGTATTCATCAATTTTGTGAGAGACATCACATCGATTTGCTGGTGATAGGGAACCGACACCACTCATTACTCTCTTCAATTTTGTTGGGGAGTACGGCAGCGAAGCTTGTTCGTACTGCAAAAATACCGGTGACAGTGGTTCCTTGCACTTCCATGCTCTGATAAGTATGAAACTTATCTTTACAGGGGATGTGGTAGGCAGCACAGGACGAAAGGCACTCAAGCGCGCTGTCGCGCAGTGGCGTCAGAAATATGAGCCGACACTGGTGATAGCAAACGCAGAGAATGCGGCAGGCGGACGCGGAATAACTCCGGCTGTGGCGCATCAATTGTTGGGTTATGGAGTGGATGTTATCACGCTGGGAGATCACGCGTGGGATCAGCCGGAGTATGTGGCTCACGCTAATGATGAACGTCGAATACTGAGACCGCATAACTTACAAGAGGGAACGCCGGGGCACGGTAGCATATTAGTGGACACGGCAGCCGGCAAGGTGGGAGTTGTGAGCTTGCTGGGTCGCAGCATGATGCGGCCCGGGGCTCTCAACCCATTCACTGTGGGATATGATGAGATCGTGAGGTTGAGTAATCAGGGAGCGTGTGCAATATTTGTTGATTTTCACGCCGAATCTACCGGCGAAAAAGTGGCACTTGGAAGGCGTTTTGATGGGATTGCCGGTGCTGTAATTGGCACACACACTCATGTGCAAACGGCGGATGCTTGCATATTGCCGGGTGGCACAGCTTACATGACAGATGCAGGAATGTGCGGAAGTCGAGACGGTATTATTGGCCGTGATGCAACCGCAGTTTTAGAGGGAATGGTGAGCGGACTGCCGTGTAAATTCCCAATAGGTGGTTGGCCAGCCAAAGTGGATGGAGTGCTGGTGGTGTTGGACGAAAAAACAGGACGTGCTACTGAGATATGCCCCCTGAGGGAGGAATGGGAAAAAGAGTCATGATGGATGAGCAACGATTTGGTGGTGTCAACCGTCTGTACGGTAGAGACTCAGCACAACGTATTGCAAGTGCCAGTGCAGCGATTGTGGGCGTCGGGGGAGTAGGTAGTTGGGCTGCAGAAGCTCTGGCGCGCAGCGGTATCGGCAGCATCATTTTGATGGATGCGGACGATATTTGCGTGACCAACACCAATCGTCAAATCCATGCACACTCCGGGACTTACGGCAAGATGAAAGTGGAAGTGATGGCCGAGCGGTTACGAGCTATTAATCCTGATCTAAACGTCATTACCTTGCCATGTTTTTACAAAACAAGCCAGCCGGAAGATTTATTTTCGAATAATCCAGAAATTATCATAGACGCCATTGACTCCATGCGTGCTAAAGCGCACCTGATTGCGGAATGTCGGCAGCGCAATGTACCTGTTGTCACGTGCGGAGGTGCGGGAGGACGGCAGCATGCTGAGTGCATACGCATAGCAGATTTGGCGCGAACAACAAGAGACCCTATGCTGGCACGGTTGCGTAAAATGCTGCGACAGCAGTACGGTTTCCCTCTGGGAGATCGTTGCGCGAAAATAGGCATTTCTTGCGTGTATAGCATTGAGTCGCCAGTATACCCACAATGTGACGGAAGAGTGGGGGAGAAGAGAGAACCCGGGATGGTGGGAGGCCTTGGCTGCGCAGCCGGATTTGGCTCGGCCACTCCTGTTACCGGCACTTTCGGATTTATGGCTGCTTCTGTCGCTTTGCAAATGATTACCCATCCGGATCATGAAATATAACGCACGCAACGCTCGGGCTAATAAACACGTGGCTTCGACAATCCATTCGGAGCGTAAGCTTACCCAAATTATCGTGCCGGCCGCCGATGAGGGAAGTCTTCAGGAAATTATATGCAAACAACCAGGAGGTCTCTATCTAGTGCTCGACTGCGTTCAAGACCCGCACAATTTGGGCGCGATCCTACGCACTGCGGATGGCGCCGGAGTGTCAGCAGTTATTACCCCGCGGGATAAATCTGTGGGCATCACTGAAACTGTTCTGAGAGTATCAGTGGGTGCTGCAGAAAAAGTACCTTTCATCCAAGTGACAAATTTGGCGCGTACTCTGCGAGCCATGCAACAAGCAGGAATTTGGCTGGTGGGAACTTCCGACAAGGGAGATCGCTTGCTCTACGATACTGATCTTCGCGGACCAACAGCCATTGTGATGGGCGCTGAAGGAGATGGTATGAGGAGACTCACAGAAGACACCTGTGATTTCCTAGTGCGAATACCTATGGCAGGGAGCATACCATGCCTGAATGTGTCGGTGGCCGCGGGTGTATGCCTATATGAAGCCGTACGACAGCGAGAGTACACCACACCCTAGGACAATGCCCGCGATTTTGCATATTGAACCATCGCCAGGTAGTACCGTCCGATTTATTTCTGACCTCCATCTGGCACATAAGAGAAGTTGCGCACCTGCGCCTCGGAAGCTCATAGAAAGTATGGTGGGTATTGATATGTTGGTGCTGGCTGGCGACACCGCCGAGACACGCGAAACTTGTATCGAGCGGGAATATGGCATGCAACTTCGTGCCGAGTTACGCGAACAATGCCATAAAAAAGGGATAAAACTCGTTGAACTTGCCGGCAATCATGACCCCGACGTCGAAGGTCAACTGGCTTTGTTTTGGGGGGGAAAGGTAGCCTCTATGCACGGTCACAGCTTGCTATGGCGCGTTTCCCCATGGAGCCGAGAGTATATCTTATGCTCGAACGACGTGAAGCACTTAATTGCGATGCATCCGGAAGCCGAGTACAACCTTGAAGCACGGTTAATGCTCACCAAAGAGATAACACAGCTGCTGAGCAAAAATGTGGTTCCGGCGGAAGAGAAAGCGAAACGTCGAGGCCTTCTGGAAGAGGCATACCATTGCTTTTGGCCACCACAGCGTCCCATTAGTATTGTGACCTCGTGGCTTACATGTGGATGCCGTGCAAGTTTTTTTTGCAAACGCTACCTGCCGGAGGTCGAGTTGCTCATTATCGGGCATTTTCATCGGGGGGGGCAGTGGAGCAACTCTGGTCGACTCACCCTAAACACCGGCGCATGGTTTGAACATGCGATCCCTTACGCCGCAGACGTGCGCGATGGACGGCTGATTTGCTATAAAAGGTATGTTGACCTATGACCCTCGAATGGGCTAAATAGACTTCCTCCAGCTCCTGTTTTCAAGTATAAAAGCGGGACCGCTCGTTTAATTTTCGCTACGGGGGATAGGACTCGAACCTACGACCTCCACCATGTCAAGGTGTTGCTCTACCAACTGAGCTACCTCCGCTTGGAACGATGGGCAGGGATGGATTCGAACCATCGAAAGCAAGCGCTAGCAGATTTACAGTCTGCCCCCTTTGACCGCTCGGGAACCTACCCATTCGCACAGCCTCTACTCGCAGAGGCGCGCACACTCTACACGAAATCAACTGATTTAGCAAGTCTTTTTTCTTTTTTTCTTTTATCTGCTGATTCGGCTTGCAATCAGCCGGGGCTGGTGTTACACTCTGCCATGGCAGAAATTCGACTTGGACTTACGTTTGATGATGTACTGCTCTTGCCTTGCTTGAGCAGTATCCTGCCGGGGGAGGCAGATCCTTCCTCGCAACTTTGTGAAGGTATTTCACTTCGCATGCCGGTGTTGTCTGCTCCCATGGATACCGTAACTGAGGTTGATATGGCTATTGCAATGGCTCGCGAAGGTGGCATGGGGGTCATTCACCGCAATAATCGCATTGAGGACCAGGCTGCCATGGTTGCGCGTGTGAAGCGTTTTGAAAACGCAGTGATCACCAAACCGATCACCGTGAATAAGCAGATGAAACTTAGCGAGGTTAAAAGTATCATGCTTGAGCATGGCTTCTCGGGTTTCCCTGTAGTTGATGAGCGTAATGTGTTGGAGGGTATTATCACCGGGCGAGATATGCGTGTGTACGATGGACACGATATGGATACGCTGATTGTGGCGGATGTGATGACGCCTTTGGACCGCTTGATAACAGGTGTTCCTAGTACTACACCCGAGGAAGCCAGAAAAATTTTGTACCGTAATCGTATTGAAAAACTGCCTCTGATAGATGACAAAGGCTATCTTGTGGGATTGATAACTGAGACCGATATCCGCAAACGCGAAGCATTCCAGGAATCGACTAAAGACGAGTTTGGGCGATTGCGCTGTGGAGCGGCCGTTGGACCGGGACCGGAATTCCTCGATCGGGCAAATGCCGTATTGGAGGCCGGAGCCGATGCCCTTTTTATTGATGCTGCCACCGGACATACCGCGCGCGTGCTGCACGTGATTGAGAAGTTGCGTGAGCTCGGCAAACCGGTGGTTGCCGGCAATGTGGTTACGCGTGATGGCGCTAAGGATCTCATTGCAGCGGGGGCAAGCGCTGTAAAAGTTGGTGTGGGACCTGGTTCCATATGTACTACGCGCATTATTTCTGGCGTGGGGATGCCACAGTTTACTGCGATTCAGGATGTTGCTGAGGTGGCGCGTCCCGCGGGAGTCACTGTGATAGCCGATGGAGGCATCCGATACTCAGGAGACGCTGTGAAAGCGCTGGCAGCGGGGGCAGATTTGGTAATGTTGGGTGGTATGCTTGCCGGGTGTGAGGAAAGTCCGGGCGCGGTAGTTCATTACCAGGGGCGTAATTTTAAAACTTATCGTGGCATGGGCTCTCTAGGAGCTATGCGTGCGGGCTCCGGCGACCGTTACGGACAAAATTCAAGCGGCAAACTCGTGGCAGAGGGAGTGGAGGCTCGGGTTCCATACAAGGGGATGCTGGCCGATGTCATCTTCCAACTTGTTGGAGGCTTGCGTTCCGGCATGGGATACTTGGGGGCATCGAACCTGCAAGAATTGCGTGATCACGCTCGTTTTGTGCAGATTACTGCCGGGGGATTGCAGGAGAGTCACCCGCATGATGTCACCATTACTCAGGATCCGGGGAATTACAGTAGGTAAAGGTTTTCATCCCGGATCGGGTCAGTCGGAGTACCTTTGTATGGTGGGCTTAGCTACCAGTACGGGTACTCCCATCCTGCCCAGTATGGAAGGAAAATCGTGCGGCTCGCATCATATCGTAAACCATCAATCGTCAATGAGAATCACATTCCCTCGTGCGGTTGTCCTGCATTTGGCGTTGACAAGCTGAGCATTTTGGGCTACACTGCGCCAGCAGTGAAAAAGAGACTTCGCAAGAAATACCACGTAGGAGAATTCCGTGAAATCGGATTTTACTTTGAGGTGAGTGTGTGCGGCGGCGATTATTTATCGACCGCCGGCGTGAAGTTTCTCCACGCGTTGGATGAGGAATGCATACGCCCCAATGAATTGGATTGCACGCTTGTGAGAGGCAACGAGGGAGACTTCTTTGTAGCCTATGATGCCCACACAGCTAAAACGACAGAGACGCAACTCCAGGCGGTGCGACACTGGCTCAGCTCGCGCACTGATGTTGAAAAGTTCACTGTGAGTGAGCTTCGTGACCTTTGGCACGATTCCTATTGGATAACCCCGACACAATACGCATAGACAATGACGCCAACTGACGACGCTAAGGATATTCCAAGACCCATTTTCAGCAAGGGTCTCAAAGGTATCGTTGCCAATGAAACACGCCTGAGCGATGTGCGAGGTGAAGAGGGGCGTTTGCTGTATTGCGGGTATGATATTGAGGACTTGGTTGATCTCTGTTCGTATGGAGAGGTGATCTATTTGCTCCTCAATAAGCGTTTACCTAACCGCAGCGAGTTGGAGGGGTTGAGACGTCGCTTGCGCATGGACCGCGACCTGCCGCAACCCATATTGGATTTTTTCAAGACGGCTACTAAAACGGCGCGGCCAATGAGTGCATTACGCACGGCGGTGTCGATGCTGGGGATGTACGACGATCGCACTAAGGATCCCACCCAGATGAAGGAAATCGGGCTGTCACTTATTGCGAAGTTACCGGTGATGGCCGCGTATTATTACAGAACCTGCCAAGGTCTTGATTTGCCGCCCATTCGTACTGATTTGGATGAGGCTGCACACTTTTTATGGCTGCTCAAGGGCAAGGAACCTGACCCTGGTGAAGCTCATATTATGGATGTTGCTTATATCTTGCACGCTGATCATGGTATGAATGCATCCACATTCTCCTCGCGCGTCACAGCTTCTACTCTCTCAGATATGTACTCCTGCATCACCTCTGCCCTTGGCACGTTGAAAGGTCCGCTGCATGGCGGTGCCAATGAGGCAGTCATAGAGATGCTTAAGGAAATTGGCAGCGAGGAAAATGTGGAACAATACGTGAATGAAAAACTTGCCCATCACGAGAAAATTTTTGGCATTGGACACCGTGTTTACAAGACGCTTGACCCTCGTGCTCCGCAGCTACGTCGTATCGCTATTCGCCTCACCCAGACTATTGGCGAACCGAAGTGGATTCGTATGAGTGATATGATCGCTAAGATCTTACGCGATCGGAAAAATCTTAATGCAAACGTTGATTTTTATTCAGCAACGGTTTACTACAGCTTAGGCATCCCCACACGCATGTTTACCACGGTGTTTGCGATTGCACGTGTTGCTGGGTGGGTGGCGCAGATTTTGGAGCAGTTGGAGGATAACACCCTTTTCCGCCCACTCTCCCGTTACGTTGGTCCTCAGGAACCTCTTCTTGTACCAATCTTGGATATGCGCTAAACAGCTATTACCCAACGCGAAGTTTTGTCCAAAATCTATACGGAAGTCAGAGGCCGGCAGAGGCGACTCCACAGCGAGTAAACTGCCAACTGGAGCAGTCAGAGTTCTTGGGTGAGCTTAAAGTGGAGTTTGGCGACATCTCTCAGGCGCTCACGTCCGTGGGTTGCCACGAAGTGACGAGCTGCATTAATGACATGTGCAGTGCTGCCAAGTGGAAGAGAGCAGCGTGCGGCGAGTGAGGTTTGCTTGATCCACTCCACAAAACGTGCTCGTGCAAGGATGGAAGCAGCAGCAACGGCGATATCCTGCTCGGCACGGGGACGTTGGTGGAGACAAAGTGGTAGATGGTATGGCTCAATGGCGTGTTGGAGCACCTTCTCGTTGGCAAATTGATCGCTTAGAGCTGCGGTGCATGAGGGCACCTTGGCATGCAAAGCTGCAATGACGCGTGCGTGGCCCCACGCAAGCAACCGATTCAAATTGCCCATTTGCTTATAGAGCTCATTGTAGCGGCTGGGTCCGATGCAAAGCAGCTCATAGGTGATGCCTGGAATTGCACGGATTTGTTCCGCCTTGCGAGATATTTGAGTATCATCGTTAATAAGCTTGCTGTCTTTGCACCCGATGCGGGAGAGCAGGCCAGCTACCGAATCATTTGCAAACACTCCGGCCACTACGAGCGGACCAAAATAGTCTCCTTTGCCGCTTTCATCTACCCCGAAGTGTGGAGGAAGCTTTTCGGGACGAACATCTGCCAGCGTGGCAACGGATGATTGAGAATTTAATACAAAATCCGGAAGCATGAGACGTATAAACTCTGAAGTCCCTCGACCTTGGATAAGCAGCTTGTGTCGCTTAGGAAAGTATGCAACACTTACGTCTGTGCCGCAGAAGCAGAAGAGTGCATACTTCCGGTCACAGGGGCGAAAAGCAGAAGATGAGCTGAGCTTGTCATGCAATTTCTTAGCTTCATGCTCATGCATCTCAACGCTGTATTGATTATCCATCCCGCATAGAATTCACCTAAAATGTGAATCCGTCAACATCAAAATAAGAAAGCCACGCGACATTTTGCTGGTGGTGACACAAAAAATGACCGAAAGTCGCTTTTTTGGTGTGACAAATGACTGAAAATGCGCTATCTTATGTGCAGCCCTATTTATCGTAAAAGCAAACACACCATGGCAAAAACAATTACAAAACGCGAGTTGGTCAACAAGATCTGCACAGAGCTGAATGGCAACCTCACTCAGACGGATGTGCTGGAAGTCGTTCAAAAAGCAGTGGAGCTTATCACGGCTACACTGGGCGAAGGCAATCGTGTTGTGCTGCGCAACTTCGGAACCTTTGTAGTGAAGGAAGTAAAGGCTAAAGTGGGTCGTAACCCCAAAGATCCTGCAAAGGATGTGCCTATTCCCGCTCGTAAGGTTGTGAAGTTCAAGGTAGGCAAGACTCTGAAAGAGACTGCCGCCAAGAGCAGAGGCTAAATCTCGCTGATACATTCTGTAACAGGGCGCAGCCTGGATTGGGCTGCGCCTTTTTGCACGACCCCGATACGCTGTGTGGGGCGGCCCGGGGAACTGAGAGGATGAGAATTCCAAGATCTGAGAAAAAGTTGGGGAAATAAACCGTGAGAGAGGGAGTTTGGCGGATGTAGGGTACGGACTCAAGCATTCTAACAAGCATCTCTTTTTGGGGTGGATATGGCAGCAATGAATATTGAAATTCATTGTGTTATCAAGTTCTTGGAAAGAGTAGCTGGAGCTAATACCCAGTGTAAACACGGGCGGTAAAATTTGTTGTAGGGCAGAATGCAAAAAGGAGGCATTGTGAGACCTAGCCCATGCCTTGACTTTCGCAGACTGCGTGATAGAATGACGGCGAAGGAGTACGATATGCGCATAGGGGGGCTAGGAGGCGTTGTAGCAGCGGCAATGGTGATGATCATGCCGCAGCCTCTTGTTGCTGCTGATAAGGGAGCAACTACTCCTGAGGATATGCTGGCAGTGACCAATGAAATGTGGCGATTGCTTTGTGGGGTGGTGAACAGGCAGACAGCTGATCAGGCTGCGGAGAGATTCAACAAGTTGGTGCAAAAGTCATGGCAGCTCAACGAGGCTTTGTTCGAAGGAGACGCGCAGGATGTGGAGAATTTGGATGCCCGGACGTATCGTATAGCTGAAGTCTATGAGGAAGCGAGTTATGAGTTTGATAGCCTGTGTCGCTCTCAATGCTATGGGTCAAAACAACTGGTGTCAGCATTTCTCACTGCAATGGAGTTGGGGGTATTTGGAGATGAAGAGCGTGAGAAGCTGACGCTTACGCATGTGCGGCTAACACCAGCTGCAGCAGCCGGTGAGGTTGCAAGGCTACGGCGCATGGAAAAGGTGGATGAGGATTTGCTGCACGAGTTGGCAAAGGTGCAAGATGCAGCATCGGCTTGCAGGGCCGCAGGACAGATCGAATTGCTGGCCAAGCGCATGAGTGAAGGACGTCCGGCTCATCGATACGGACGTATGAATTTCCCTGAAGCTTCGCGCGACGAGTTCCAACGGGTCTGTGATGAACTTGAGCCCATACTCTGGCAAATTCGCAATGAGATCGTGCGTATTGTCGCATTGAAAGGGTATGATGAGGAATCATTCGATAGCTTTTCCGATGCGTTGGACAACATGTACGAGAACTTGAGCAGTACGCACGGCGAGTGTTTTGACAATGTTTTTGACACAAGTTTTCGACTTGATTTGGATGACGCACTACACGAAAGTATCACCACCAACCCCTGAATCATGCCAGTAAACGACTACGAAATAACCATAGGTCTGGAGGTCCATTGCCAGATACGCACCGAGACAAAAATGTTTTGCTCGTGCCGAGCGGGCTTCGGCTATGAGCCAAACACAAATGTGTGTCCTACGTGTTTGGGAATGCCGGGTGCATTGCCGATGCTTAATGAACGAGCCATAGAGCGTACAATACTTGCGGGGATACTCCTCGGGAGTCGCATTCCCGAGGAGAGCAAGTGGGATCGCAAAAACTACTTCTATCCCGATATGCCCAAGAATTACCAGACGAGTCAGCTGGATTTACCTCTTTGCATAGGCGGGGCTGTGCCGCTGTACACATGGGCGTTCCCCGCCCACAGCAAGGTATCGACTGCGCAGGATGGAGTGGTGAGGCGCGTTAAACTTGACCATATCCATTTGGAGGAGGATGCTGCCAAACTCACTCATTATGCTGGATATTCACTGATAGATTATAACCGAGGGGGTACACCGCTCATGGAAATTGTGTCGGCTCCTGATTTACATTCGCCGGACGAGGCTTATGCGTACCTGAAAAGCTTGCAACAGATTATGGTGTGTGCTGGAATCTCCAACGCCGATATGGAAAAAGGTGAGATGCGCTGCGATGTAAACATATCTCTGCGCCCAAGAGGGCGCCAACAACTTGGCGAGAAAATTGAGATGAAAAATATCAACTCAATGTCTGCTGCACGCCGAGCCCTCCTGTACGAGATACGTAGGCAGGCGGAGGAGTTGGATGCTGGCATTGCGCAGGTGCAATCCACTCGCCGTTGGGATGACGCTTTGGGTGAAAGCATCGTGATGCGGACCAAAGAAAACGCGCATGATTACCGTTACCACACGTGTCCCGATCTCGTTCCCATACACACGGCGCCGCTGATGCAGCGTGCCATGATTAACATGCCGGAATTACCAGATGTTCGTAGAACACGCCTTATGCAGGAGTACGGATTGCCTTCGTCCGATGCCACTACGCTGGTCGGAGATGCACCGTTGTGCACCTATTTTGAGCAAACCGTACAAGCCGGTGCTCCAGCACGCAAGGCAGCCAATTGGGTGATTAATACACTCTCCTCCGTATTGACCGAAAAGGATGCGGCATTGTCGGATTCTCCGATCCACCCTGTGGATCTTGCCTCTATTATCGCCATTGTGGAGCAAGGGATCGTGTCCACCAACCAAGCCCGCGAGGTGTTGGATTACATGTGGCAGCATCCTGGCATGCCTGCACAGGTTGCCGCAGATGCGCTGGGGTACAAGAAAGCGGATAGCGGGGCGCTGGAGGCCATTGTGGATGCGGTGTTGGCGGAAAATCAGGACATAGTTGAGATGGTGCGATCTGGTAATGCCAAGCTTGTCAATGCGCTGACTGGTAAGGTCATGAAGAATGCGACCCCCAAGCCTAATCCTAAAATAGTGACGGAGATGATTATCGCCCGGATAGGAGGCTAGTGAGGGGAACATTTGCACGTGTGCCTCAAGGATTTCTTAACCCGGAAAATTCGACAAAAGAAAGCATCATTACGCGGGGATAAGGATGGCCTCTTGCCTTGCGCAGGAGCATGGAGGTGAGGAATCTCGACGTGCATGAAAGAATTCGAGAGGCGTGTTTGAGTCTCTCCCGTGATTTTGGCGACTTTGAATGGTGGGGAGGAAGAGAGTTGGACAAAGTATCAGGGTGTTAGTGGAAGTGGAAAAGCCGTCATAAATATCACATTCTAAGGAAGATAAATTGTTCTTACTAAAAATGACTGGCAAATTTGGGGAGAGTGTGGTAGAATACGCGCGCCATGTTGTCGGATAGAACGAAAGCTGGGATAGAGCGAGCACCGCACCGCAGTTTAATGAGGGCGACGGGAATGACGGACGAGGACCTCAAGAAGCCCTTTATTGCAATTTGCAACTCTTTTAACGAGGTGATACCAGGGCATGTCCACCTCAATAAAGTAGCGGAAATCATTAAGGAGGAAGTACGCAGAGCAGGGGGCGTACCAATAGAATTCAATCTCATTGGCGTGTGCGATGGCATTGCCATGGCGCATCAAGGGATGAAGTTTTCGTTGGCTAGCCGCGAACTCATAGCTGACAGCGTAGAAACGATGCTCAGCGCACACGCATTTGACGCATGCATTTGTATCCCAAATTGCGACAAGATTGTCCCTGGCATGATCATGGGATCTATTCGGTGTAACATACCGACCATCTTCTGTTCTGGCGGTCCCATGGCCGTTGGCAAAGGGAAACATGGCGAAGATTTAGATCTCAATAGCGTTTTTGAAGCGGTAGCTGCCTGCACGGCGGGCAAGATTACTGAAGATGATCTGCACTACGTGGAGTGCCACGCATGTCCGGGCGCGGGATCTTGCTCTGGCATGTTCACGGCGAATTCTATGAACTGCCTCTGTGAGGTGCTGGGAATTGCTCTGCCGGGTAACGGCACCATCGGCGCCACAACCGAGCAACGCAAAGAACTTTGGAAGGCAGCGGCACGCCGGGCGGTCGAAATGGCTAAACAGGGAGGACCTCTACCGCGTGATTTAGTCACTCAAGATAGCATCGACAACGTGTTTGCCTGCGATATGGCGATGGGTGGGTCCAGCAACACCGTGCTGCACACGCTTGCCTTTGCAAATGAGGCAGGGTTAGATTACGACTTGCACCGCATTGACGAAATATCCAAACGCACGCCGAATATATGCAAGGTGGCGCCCAGCTCCCGCTATCACATGCACGATGTGCTGCGAGCCGGTGGTGTCATGACGATTCTGGCAGAGCTGAATCATGTGCCGGGAGCTTTACACACCGGAACCCCCACGGTTTCCGGGAAAACTTTGGGCGAGCAAATAATTGGGCTTGCCACGAAAGATGCAGAAGTCATTCGCACTGTGAACAACGCTTATTCCAAGGATGGCGGTCTGGCCGTCCTCTTTGGGAATTTGGCAGAGCAAGGAGCCATTGTGAAAAAGGCTGGTGTGTTGCCCGAGATGTTGGTTCATCGCGGCCCGGCGGTGATTTTCGAGAGTCAAGAGGAAGCCTGCGCCGGTATTTTGGCGGACAAAGTGAAGCCTGGGGATGTAGTGGTCATTCGCAATGAGGGCCCCAAAGGCGGTCCGGGTATGCAGGAAATGCTCGCTCCGACCAGTTACATTATGGGCAAGGGACTAGGCAGCAGTGTCGCGCTCATTACGGATGGACGTTTCTCCGGAGCTACCCACGGTGCGTGCATTGGTCACGTTTCCCCAGAAGCAGCAGAGGGGGGGCTTATAGGCCTGCTCAAGGATGGTGACATCATTTCCATCGACATCCCGGCGCGTACTCTTACAGCGGAACTCAACGATGACGAAATTGCTGAACGCCGTAAACAGTGGAAACCGACCATGCAGGAGATTCCAAGCCGCTGGCTGAAACGCTACCGCAAGCTCGCCATGAATGCCAGTAAGGGAGCTGTGCTGGAAGCCTGAAATTAAAAAATTATGAGTGATACAACAGAAACGACAACGGAGAGCCGCAATCCACTCGTGCGGTATTTTTCTGAGTTTGGAGTGCTGCGAGAATGCGGAGTCAATTTTTGGCTTACGAATTTTATCCAGTTTTTTGATGGTTTGGCGTATTTCACGATCATCATCGTGTTCGCGCTCTTTTTAAAAGATTACTGTGGTTTTCGAGATGCGGACGCGCCGTTCTGGGTGGGTATGTATACGCTGTTTCTCTCCCTGTTCGTATTTGCAGTAGGTACCATCTGCGACATTATCGGACTAAAACGCACCTATTTGGTTGGTTTCAGTATGCTTATCCTTGGGAGACTCATACTTGGTATGGGGTCAGACTTTGGCATGCGCATACTTGACCTTTCGCAGGATCATTCTCGCTATATTGTCATCGCGGGCATTGCCATCATGAGTTTTGGCTCTGCCTTTATGAGTCCGTGCATTTCGACTTCCATTCGACGCTTCACCACACTACGAGCACGACCCACCGGATTCAACTTTTACTACTTGTTCATGAATATTGGGGCGCTTCTGGCAGGGGTTGCTATCGTGGATCCTATTCGTAAATGGTTTCCTGGACCTGAAGGTTTGCAAATGGTGGTTAACTTCGGTACATGTTGCGAAATCATAGCTTTTACCTTTACGCGCTTCATCAATGAAAACTTTTACGCGGTCCCGGAGGAAAAGATAGCCACGTCGAAGGCATCATCCCGCAGGCCGCTACAACTCATCGGTGAGGTCATCAGAGAACGCCCTTTCCAGAAGTTGCTTATCTTTTTGGTACTCACTCTGGGAGTACGGTTGGTGTTCACTCTGCAGTTCATGATTATGCCTCAGTATTACACACGTACGATTGGGGATGATTTCCAACTCGGCTTCATGAACTCGCTCAACCCTTTCATCATTATCACTGGTCTCATTGTCATCATTCCGATACTCAAGTATTTTTCCACGGTGAAGCTTATGATTTGGGGTATGTCCATCTCGGCTCTCTCGCTTATTCTCATGGCCATCCCGCCCGAATGCTACTTCATCTTTCCGGGTATTGATACCGTGAGCCAAGCTTACTTTGTGGCCATCTTCTTGCAAATTGTCATCTTTGCATTTGGTGAGTTGCTCTTCTCTCCGCGTTTCACGGAATATGTGGCACGCGTTGCTCCTAAGGATAAGGTAGCTTCTTACATGTCGTTGGCCGGGTTACCCATGTTTATCGCTAAGCCGGTGAACGGTGTTGTGGGTGGTCTGCTGGTTTCTTATATGTGCTACGATGGCATTGCCGCGAAGATCGACACGGGACACGTGAGTTTCTGGAATTCGCCGGAGTTTATGTGGACAATCTATTTGGTGATGGCAGTAATTTCGCCACTGGCGATCATTCTCACGAAGGATATGTTTGTGTCTGACCATCCGGAAGAAGACGCCCCTGAAGAGAAAGATCAACTTGCTGTTCAAGACGCATAACACAATCGGGCTTTATGGAAAAAAACACGTCATTGGAAAACGAAAAACGAGTAATTCACTGGGGCCCCATCATTCAGGATATGCTGATCCTGATGGCTGTGATGGGTGTACTCGGATATTTGAGCAACTTGATCATGGTGGCATTTGAAACTGTGACGCCCACGGATTCTCTGGTTTCACTTATTCGCAAGGAAGATGTTCAAGACGGAAAAGATGAGCCTTATACTCGTGAACTTTCCAAACTTCTTGAACAGAACCCCGACTATATTAATACGCGTGATAATACTGGTCGTACTCCTCTCATGTGGACTGTTTATATCAACTTTAACAATCCCGCTGAAACACTGAAAAAGGACAATAAACGACTTTTCTACCTGAACTCGTTGCTGCAGACACCAGGTATACGCATCAATGAACGGGATAATGATGGATTCACGGCGCTACACTGGGCCGCATGGAGCGGGATGCCCGCATGCGTGGAAAGACTTGTGAAGGAGGGGATGGATGTCGATGCTGTGGAGAATTCCGGCTACACTCCATTGATGCTCGCTGCTATGCGGGGCAACGCCGACACGGTGAAAAAGCTACTGCAACTTGGCGCGAATGTCACACGCACGCGTGCCAACGGGGAGACCGCGGCGAGCTTGGCTGATACCCACGGTGAAGCCTATCATAAGCGTAGCTCCTTTGTGTACACATTACTTTATTCAGAGGAACGGGATACGGAGTATCGCAAGGTGCGAAAACTGTTGAAGGAAGGGCTCTGAAGATGAATTGCCGTTTGGAAACTAGTGGATGTCCACATCTCCAGTCAGGGGGTAACCTGGTTCGAAGTGCCATGGGATACGTACGCGCAAACGTGTGACGCGTTTGAGGGACGGTAGTCCGAGAGCGGCCAACGAATCCGCCATTTTGTAAGAAGGATGCTCCAGCTGAATAATCGGAGGGATGCCGTGGCATTCTGCCGCTAGTCGTATGCCCCCATTGTCACCGATCTCTACTGCATCAGAACGCAGTAAAAGCAAGTCGGAACTCGTTTTTACCGGGAAAAATCGCTCACGCGATACATTCACGGCTTGTGAACTAGGAAAGCATTGAATAGCGGCGCCCATTGCGGTTTCCAATTGATACACAGGGGCAGACTGAGGATCGCGTGGATCGGCCGTTTTGGCATTGCAAATAATGGGTAAGGGAACCACTCCATCATGAGACAGCATGAAATCTCGTAAAATGTCCAGTCGTATCCAGAGGTTGTTGGTATTGAAGAAACGATGGCGTGATATATCCTGAAAATGCGGTAAATCCTCTGGTGAACATTGGGCGACTTCGCGCAGGATGAGTTGGTGGTCTGCGCGACGCATTGCCAGATGCCCTCCTTTCTTGTCTGCTTCTGTACGCTGCGTGACTTCCATTACAAAGGGCGCGCCACTTTCCGCGAACCAACGCAAGAACCTGGTGTCAGGCAAAGCTCCCAAGTTGTCGGAGTTAGATATGAAAGCGTATTTGACACCGCGCTGCAATAGCTGTTCTAAGCGACCACTTCCGGACAAAGCTGCATACAAATCCCCATGACCGGGGGGACACCACTCTAATTCTTCGTGTCCGGGGAGAGAGACTGGAGCAAGCGAGTCACGCAGTAGCTTTGGTACCTTGTTTTGCATGAGTTCTACTTCTTCAGCTCTGTCGAATCCTTCATCAGCATAATTTTTCAGGTAGTTCAGAGTATCGGCTGAGGTGGAAAAGGAGTTCATAAGCAGTAGCTGAACCCGGCAGCCGGATCTCTTTCGTAAGGAACACACTTGCCGCACGATGAGATCGAGAAAATTTATGCCCGGCTTGATAGACAACAGACTTTTTGCTCGCTGCAGTCCCATACTTGTTCCCAACCCTCCATTAAGCTTGATAATCACCATTTGGCCAAGTAGTGAGGAATCCGCTTCCGCTGTGGTGGTCACCAGATCTTCCCAGTTTGGCAGCTGCGGCACGGGGCAGAGTTCTTCTTCATCGATTGTCATTTTGCGCTCGCTCATAAGCTCCTTCACTCCGTGCATTAGAGCGCGGATCGCGGCGTCAGGAAGCCCCTCGTGTTCCATCTTTTGACGGATCAGTTCTTCATTTTTCATAACTCCCGTCATTCTATCTCACCTTCCCGACCTCAGCAAGCGTATTCCTCAGTGAGGCCAAGCTGTGTGGATCGCAAAATTAAATGCAACAGGTACTTGGCACAAAAAAGGGTGCCAAGAAGTTCAAAGTATGCTAGAGTCA
>CANQAC010000030.1 GCA_947589345.1 uncultured Akkermansia sp. | reverse complement strand
GATGCCATCGTTAAAAAGCTCGTCGCCGAGGGGCGCGGCACCATCCCCCAGGGCGCCAACTTCCACACCGTGGAAACCCAGCGCGACAACTCCCAAGCCTTCGCTGACCGCGCCCGCTGGTGCTCGGATGCCATCCTCACCCTCGGCACCGGCGGCAAACTCACCGTCACCACCGAGGCGAACTCCGGCACGCTCGCCGGCAATGCCCACCAGGAGAGCTTCGAGAGGCTTTGCGCCGCATCGGCACGCTCCATCAGCGAATGCATCAACCGCCAATTCTGCCGCCGCATCTTGCGCGAGGCTTTCCCGGACCAGCCTCAGCTCGCTCTCTTCGAACTCGCACCGCAGAAAGAGGACGACCGCGCCTCCCAAGCCCAAATCATCGCCACACTCTCCTCCGCCGGCTTCCGACCCTCCGCCGAAACCGTCTCCGAAATGATGGGCTTCGAAGTCCAAGCCGTCTCTCCTCCTCCCTCCGCCTCATCTCCGGCTTTGCCTCCTGTCTCCAACTCCGCAACCGCGAGCGACAGCGAGCCTGACTCCCAAATCGTAAATCGTAAATCGTACATCGTAAATAGCTCCGTTGAGCCCCCGCTCACGGAGCATGAGCTCGCCGCCTTGCAATCCCTCGGCAGCTCCCTTGCTCCCGACCAGCTGGAGGCCGACGCCGAATCCATCTACACCTCCCTCGCCGATGCCATCTCTCCTCCTCTTGTTCAACCTGAGCAAGTTGAGCAAGATGAGCAAGTTGAAGAAGAGAAGGAAGAGCAGCCGGTGGAAAATAGCGAATGCAGAAGCCCTGATGGTCCGCAAGGCTGTTCAAATCCCGAGCACAATCTGCGCGCTTCCCAAAAAGGCTCCCGCTCCACCAAAGGCAACCCACGCGCCAAAACCACCCAAAGCAACACACCCCTCAAAGCCGCACCTGCCGCCAAGCCTCAAGCCAAAGTCGACGCCATCGACCACGCCCTGAAATCCACCCAAAAAGGAGGCAAAAACGTGATGGGCGCCGCGACCATCGATAAAAAGCCGTTGGACATCCTGGGCGGGCATCCCTCCACCGAAGGCTCCTCTCATGCTGCCCGGCATTTTGGACCCGGTGAAACAGACCGGCGCTCCCTCGCAAAAAGCATCGTTCTCGGCTACAAACAACCAGATAAGACCGAAACCGCCTCAGTGAGGAAAGATTACAAAGCCATTCTGGCAACACACGGCAAAGCAAAGAAAGCAAGAACGAAGATTATAACCACCCGCCCGAAGCTGGACTCAGACTAAAAAAAACCCCGGTCAGGAACCGGGGGTACAAGACAGGTAACACGGCGTTCGTGCCCAGTTTACTTGCTCAAGCTTCAGGCGCCACTTGAGCAAGGCGCCGTCAGGATCTTCAATTTACCATCTCTGCTCTCAGAAGTCAACCCTGAAAAATTCCGCGCGCATGCGCGCTAAAATCCAAATCGTAATTCGTAATTCGTAATTCGTAAATCAAAAAAGCGGCACAGGGTGCCGCTCCTACGCTGAGGTGCCTCGGATACGCCCTCCCAAGCTACTCCCACAGAGAATGGTTGCTACTCCATGGTAAGGTGCCCAGCGGATCTTCAAGGTACCATTCGCCCGTCCTCAAGTCAATAAAAAGCGCGCCTCCCTGCGCGTCTTTTTTACGTTGGCTACTCCCCTCTCCTGCACGCTTCAAGGGAGTGAAATACGGGGGCAGAATCAGCGCAAAGAAGTTCAAAAAAATAAGACCTCACGTGATCTACTGGGTCAAAACAAGGACAATAAAATAGAGCGGTGCATGTATTGCCGGGCCTTTTGCAGACCATGGGCGCCCCCGCTCTGGGGGTAATGTACCATTTTCAATCGGGTTTGACAAAAGAAATTTCGAGACAAAAAAGTGCACGTGTGAGGGCGCTGCCACTCCCAATGGGCTTGCCTTAAAGCTACCTCCACGTGCGGGAGCGAGTTTTGCACAAAAAAGAGCGGAGGTCAACGAAAATTTTTTGCAGGCCCGGCAAAAACGCCCGCGCCCAGTGGCTCGTCTTCAACGGCCGCTACGGCGTGCCTCCCCTCTTCGCCATCATGCCCCAGGGCATCGATGAAGCCACACGGCAGAAGTACATGGACTTCGCGCGGCGCTGCATCTCCAACGCCGCCGGGGTGCTCCCCGCCGGCAGCGATGTGAAAGCCGTGAACCCCGGCGCCACCGGCCCGGACACCTTCTCGCGCCTCATCGACCTCTCCACCCAGGAGATGGTGCTGCGCGCCACCGGCGGGCTGATGACCATGCTCACCGCCCCCGGCGCAGGCACCAACACCGAGACCGGCAGCGCGCACCAGGACGCCTTCGATGACCTCGCCGCCGCCGAGGCGGAGGAGATCGCCGCCGTTGCCTCCAAGGCTGACCCTATCAAAATCTCGGCTCAAGATCTAGCGGAAACCGTACTGAACGGAGCGCACACAACGGGGATCTTCCGGACAGGGACGCGTACGGAAGAGAAAGCGTCAAGCCTTAGCGGGGGCATCGACTTCACCGGATGAAGCGGCAGCTTTTTCCGCCTCCAGCTTTTGGCGAAGCTTCTCCGGGAGCTTGACCTGGATGTGGATGTCGCGCAACTGAGTGGGCTCGGCAGGCGCGGGCGACTCGCTCATGAGATCCGCTCCGCGGTTATTCTTCGGGAAAGCGATGACCTCGCGGATGGAGGAACACTCGCCCAGCAGCATCACGACGCGGTCCAAGCCCAGCGCGAGACCGCCGTGCGGCGGGGCGCCGAAGGAGAAGGCGGAAAGGAGGTGACCGAATTGCTCCTGAATCGTCGCCTCATCCAGACCGAGCGCGCGGAAAGTGGCGTCCTGCAGGTCGCGCTCATGGATGCGGATGGAGCCGCCGCCGAGCTCATTGCCGTTGAGGATAATATCGTAGGCCTCGGCGCAGAGGTCGGTGGAAATCTCGCCGCGCAGAACCTTGTCCACGTCCTCCGGCACAGGGCGGGTGAAGGGGTGGTGGATGGCGCAGAAGCGCTGCGTCTCCGCATCCCAGCCGAAGAGCGGGAAGCGGGTCACCCAGAAAAGGTCGATATCGTGACTATCCTTGAGCAGCTCCATATACTGAGCGCACTCGAGACGCACCCTCCCCAGGATGGTGCAACTTTCCTCCCACGGGCCGGCAGCGAAGAAAATGCAGTCGCCGTCCTCGATGTTGAGTCTTTCCTTGAGAGCGTCGATCTCGGCGTCCGTGAGGCGTTTGGTGATCGGGCTCTTCCAACCCTCGCGGTCATTCACGTCGCGCACCTTGATGTAGGCGAGACCCTTGGCGCCGGCTTCCAAAGCGGTCTGCGTCAGGGAATCCACCTGCCCGACCGAGGGGGAGAAATTCTTGGCGTTGATGGCCTTCACGACACCGCCCGCCGCAATGGCGCCGGAGAAGACGCGAAAGTCGCTCTTGGCAAAAATATCCGAGCAATCCGTGAGCTTCATGGCGAACCGGCGGTCCGGCTTGTCGGATCCGTATTGGTCCATGGCATCGTGCCAGGTGACGCGTTCAAAGGGGGTGTGGATTTCCTTACCGACGGCCTCGCGGAAAACGCGTTGCAGCATGGCTTCCACCCAGCCGTAGATATCCTCCGGGGTAATGAAGGAGGCCTCGATATCGATCTGCGTGAACTCCGGCTGGCGATCCGCCCGCAAGTCCTCGTCGCGGAAGCAGCGCGCCACTTGGAAATACTTCTCCAGTCCTGCCACCATGAGCAGCTGCTTGTACTGCTGCGGCGCTTGCGGCAGCGCGTAGAACGTACCGGGGGAGAGACGGCTCGGCACGAGGAAGTCGCGCGCGCCCTCCGGCGTACTCTTGGAAAGGATCGGGGTCTCAATTTCGAGGAATCCCTGTTCGTCAAGATAATCACGCATGGTTTTGGTGATGCGGTGACGCAGGATCATGTTGCGCTGCATCTCCGGACGCCGCAGGTCAAGGAAACGGTACTTGAGGCGAATGTCCTCATTGGCCACGTGCCGATCCAACTGGAAGGGCAGCACCGCCGCGCGGTTCAAAACAGTCAGTTCATCCGCCTCCACCTCAATCTCTCCCGTCGCCAAATCAGGATTCGTGGCATCAATTTCATCCGTCTTCAGACGCGCCACCACCTTGCCCCCCACCTGAATGACAGACTCCACGCGCAGAGCTTCCGCCCTCTTGGCCAGATCAGCGTTGTTCTCCGGGTGAAACACCACCTGCGTCTTCCCCTCGCGATCCCGGAGATCGATGAATATTACACCGCCGTGGTCGCGCACGGTATCCACCCACCCTACCAGGGTGACGCGCTGATTAATGTGGTTCGGGCGGAGTTCGTTGCAGGTATGGCTTCTATACGCACTCATGGTATAATACAGGGAGCGCCCAGTTTACTCGCGCGCGCCCGGATGTCAAGTCTATTTTAGAATCGCATAAGCGCCCATCGAACGCTCTCCGGGTTCACACTCACCTCTTGCTGGAAGTTCATCAGCGGCATCCCAAGCGGACCCGGCGCGAATTCGGCGGGTAAGTTCGTCCCCTCGCACGTCATTTCACGGCGCATTCTCGGCAGACTTCGGCAAAGGAAAAGCGACGACTCAGCATAGCTGCGAGCCAAGCGTCGTTTGGCGGTAAAGAGGAGGTGACGGAAAAACGTTCAGGGTGAGTAATGCGTGTGAAAATCAGATGGTGAACGGATGCAAGCGGGACAGTACGAACTCCATAGCCTCCCGGCTTATTGGCCGACCAGTAACGGATGTGAGTTTGCCCATCCCGCTGCACGAGGTCGAGGAAGATGACGAGGTGACCGCGCTCGTACACTCCAATTTGGGGAGAAAAGAACAATTTGAGGAAATCGCCGGGGGTGGCAGCTTCCGGATCAGTAAAGTTGATACCGGCCCGCAAGTCGTGCACCCACTTGGCACAGCCCGGACCATTGGCATTGAAGCGCCCCCAGCTCAAGTAACCATCCGGATGCTTCTCCAACACACGCATGGATTTCCACATCCCGGCGGGGAAAATGAGCCGCCCCTGCTCTGCCTCCCAGTGAGACAAAGCGCGCAGCAACACCATGTAGCACGCGGCAGAGCAGAAAGAAGGCGCCGCAGCACGCGGGGAGACAATCAGTTGACGCGATCCGTTTTGCCACACAACGCCGGCGCAAGCAAAACGCACCTCCGCCGCGCGGTCGGAGGCGTAGCCCCCGCCGACAGGCATCCCCTGCACCGCGCTCAGAATATGCGCGTTGAACGGGGCTGCCGCCCAAGATTGCGCACAAACAAGCCAGCTTAAGCAAAGCCATGCCAACCAGTGGTGTCGCCGCGTCATTTCTACTCTTCCTCCAGCTTGGAGTACGCAAAGACCTCATCCGGGTCATCTCCGCGCCGGGGTTTTGTCACCTTACTGCGGAAAAGTTTCATGACTGCGACAAAGGAACACGGTACAAAGAAGACGCCGATGCCAGTAGCAATCGACATACCGATGACGACAACGACGCCGATAGCATTGCGCGCCAAGGCGCCGGCCCCCTCAGCAGTGACAAGTGGCACGCAACCAAGGATGAAAGCAAACGATGTCATGAGGATGGGTCGCAAGCGCAGACGCGCCGCCGTGACGGCCGCATCCAATAAGCTCAACCCTCGCTCCATCTGCAACACCGCGTACTCGACGATGAGAATGGCATTTTTGGCCGCCAGTCCCACGAGCATCACCAGGCCGATCTGAGCGTAAAGATTCAAATCCACCCCGAACATCCACAGTCCTATGAACGCTCCCAGCACCGCTACCGGAACGGAAAGGAAAATGGCCAGCGGCAGTGTCCATTTCTCATACAGAGCCGCCATAATCAAGAAAGCAAACACGCCCGAAAGCGCAAAAATAGAACCGAGGCCCAACCCTTCCTGAACTTTCTTTTCCTGGAAACTCATGTCGATGTAGTCAATGGCGAACTTGGTGGTGTCCATATTCTTGTTGAAACAATCTTCTACAGCCGCCATCGCTTGAGCGGTGGAAAAGCCCTCCGCCGGAGTCACATTAATCCACGCGGCGTTGTAATTGTTCATATGGAAAACAAACTCGGTATCTGCAATATCCTTGATCGTAACGAGGGTGCTGAGGGGGACGGACTCTCCGGCATTGTTACGCACGTAGAAATTGGCAATCTGGTCGGTGTTGACACGGCTGGAGCCGGCGGCCTGCAAATAGACTTGGCACTGCTGGCCAAACTTGGTGAAATAATTGACGAACTGCGAACCATTGAAACACTGCAGAAGCGCGTTAGCCGAAGAATAATCCACCCCCTGCGCCAGACATTTGTCCTTGTCAATGGCAATGCTCTTTTGGGGCACCTGAGGAAGCATCATATCCGAAGCAGCGGCAATGGCGGGGTATTTGCGCAGCTCAGACTCGAACCGCTGCGCTTGCTCATAGAGTTTGGCCACACCTTGCCCTTCCATGTCCTCCAGCACCACAGACACGCCATTGCCCGTACCGACGCCGGGAATAGCCGGCGGGCTGGTTACAAAGGTCACGCCATCCGCACCGGAAAGCATGAGCGCCATGGTGAGACGCCGTTGCACATCGGCTGCCGTCGGGCGTTTGCCATTCTTCATAACCGGGCGATCTTTGTAATCCTTAAGCTTCACGAAATAGGTCATCGCGTTGGTCGTTTGCACGCTGATGATGATATTCATGCCGATAATGGAGATGATATTTTCGGTGGCGGGATCCTGCGCAAGAGTATTCTCAACGGTGACCGTTTGCTCAGTAAGGCGCTGCATGGAGACCCCCGGCTTCAAAATGACTCCGCAAAGGAGGAAGCCTTGATCTTCATCCGGTAAAAAGCCTCCGGGCACTTGCTTGGATACCGGCCAGATGCAGACGGCAAGCAACGCCAGAAGAGGCATTGAAAGGATGAGATGTCGGCACATAAACCCGCATGTGGAGGCAAAGCCGGCAGACAACTTTTCGTAGCCTCGGTTAAACAAATTGTAAAGAGGTGTGAGTATCGAATTCTCTTCCGATTTTGGTTTGAGCAACAGAGCCGAAAGCGCCGGCGAAAGTGAAAGCGCATTGAAAGCAGAAATGAGCATCGACACGGCAATCGTCACCGCGAATTGCTGGAACAGCGTTCCCGTAATCCCCGGCAGCAATACCGGGGGCAAAAATACCGCCGCGAGAACCAGAGCAATCGCCACCACCGGACCGCTCACTTCTTTCATCGCGGCGAAAGTGGCCTGTCGCGCGCTCATGCCGCTCTCCATGTGAGCTTCAACCGCTTCCACCACCACGATGGCGTCATCCACCACCAACCCGATGGCCAGCACCATGCCGAGCAGGCAGATCGTGTTCAGCGAAAAGCCTAAAATCGGGAAAAAGCAGAACGTGGTGACCAACGAAACGGGTACGGCGATGAGCGGGATGAGTGTAGCGCGCCATCCTTGCAAAAACACGAAAACCACAATGGCCACCAGCACGAGCGCCTCAAAGAGAGTAACGATAATCTCGTTGATGGAATCCACCACCGGGGTGGTCGTATCCAGAGTCACAAAGCCGCGCATGCCCTCCGGCATCACTTTTTCTTTCTGCGCAAAAAGCTCTCGCAGATGCTCCGCTGTTTCCAACGCATTGGCGTCCGCCGACTGGTAGATGGCGAGAGCGGTGGCGGGCTGGCTGTTCACGCGAACGGCCAGCGAATAGCTTTGCGAACCGAGCTCGATGCGCGCAATATCACGCAGACGCACAGCCTGAGCCCCCTGCTGACGAACGATGATGTCTTCAAACTCCTCCACGGACTCCATGCGTCCCTTGTTGCGAATGGTGTAGGTGAACTCCTGACCGTCCGGCATAGGCTCTGCTCCCACCGCGCCGCCGGGATTAATAGCGTTCTGCGTATTCACAGCATTGTACACCTCTTGCACGGAAATGCCCTTCTGCGCCATCTTTTCGCTGTCCAGCCAGATACGAACGGCATAGCGTCCGCCGAACACCATCACGTCGCCCACGCCCTTCACGCGCTTCACCGGATCCACCAAGTTGATGTACGCGTAGCCGGTCAGATCAATGGGATTGAAGAAGCCCTGCGGCGAATCCAATGCGTACATCATCAGAGGCAGACCTGAGGACTGCTCGATGGTAACCCCCATCTGCGCCACGGTGGAAGGCAGCTGAGAAGTAGCCTGACTGTAGCGCATGTAAGTGAGCTGCTGATCGATGTTGGCATCCGTGCCGGGCTCAAAGACCACATTGATACTGCAGGTGCCATTGTTGGACGAAGTGGAGTTCATGTAATCCATGCCCTCGATGCCGGAGAGTTGCAGCTCAATTGGCGTGGCCACGGAATCCGCCACCTCCTGCGCGTTGGCGCCGGGATAAGTCGCGCTCAGGTCGATGGTGACCGGCGCAATATCCGGATACTGCGAAATAGGCAGACTCGCCATGCTGATGAGACCGAGCAAGGTGGTGACAATCGCAATGACCGCAGCGATGATGGGGTGCTTGATGAAAAAAGGTGACATAGAGAGAGGGGGAGCTTATTTTGCTTGGGTTTGAGTGGCTGTTCCATGCTGATCGACCGGCAAACTGGCCGCAGAGCTATCGCTGCCTCCATCTGCCGTCACAGATTCCACCACCGTCCTTGGTGGCACATAATGAAAAGGTCCCGGATTCAATTTGTTAGCCTGAGCGCCGCTCTGCATGTTGGCGGCAAAGGCCTGAGCCGCCATCAGCGAGCCTTCCACAACCACCGGAACGTTGGTCATGTCCTCGTATCCGAGCTCCTTGAGCGCCATTTCCATGACAGAAGAGGCCCCCTGAGCGGCGGCTATGAGATCAAGTTCATCCTTAGCGCCGGCCTTCTTGAGCAGGAGGGCGCGAAAATCTTTCACCCCGGATCTGTCAAGCATCAGGGCATCCCAGTCGGCCACACCGGCTTTCTGCGGCGCATCGTCCGGCAGGGGGGCTCCTCCCTGCTTCTCCATGAGCTCACGGGTGCTGGAAACGCCGGCTTGCTTCAGCAGCAGGTCGCGCCAGTTTTCCACGCCCGCTTCGCCCAGCAGCACGCTCTCCAGGCTCGCAGCCTTTGCCTTGGCCAGTATCATGGAGGTTACCAGATTACGATCGACATCCACAATCTGCATGGGCTGCACAGGCCCGGGTTTTCCATCCGCATCCGGTACGGCTATGTTGACGATCGCTCCCCGCATGATGGGCAGCATCTGCGGCGCCCCATTCGGTCGGACCAACACCAGCATATCGCGTCCCTGCGCATTCATCGGAGCACGAGCCGGCACCAAATACGCACCTTTCTCGCTGCCCATGCCGGCACGCACACGCACGGACATGCCGCTGCGCAGGCCGCCATCCTGATTATCCACGTGACCAACTACCTTCAGGGTGCCGGTAGAGCGGTTCAGAGAATTGTCAGCAGACACAACTTCTCCCTTTGCGGGATACACAGATCCATCCTCCAGAACGAGTTCAAACCCG
Source organism: uncultured Akkermansia sp. (assembly GCA_947589345.1). Classification (GTDB taxonomy): domain Bacteria; phylum Verrucomicrobiota; class Verrucomicrobiia; order Verrucomicrobiales; family Akkermansiaceae; genus Akkermansia. The sequence continues at coordinate 16,549 of CANQAC010000030.1, read as the reverse complement.
GGTTTTTCATCGCCCCCATGACGATTTTCCGTCGTTTCGAAAGCCGCGATGCCGCGCAATGCTCCACGACCGCTCACTTGAAAATCTACGCGCATGGGATTTAGCGATGAAAGGGTAACGAGCGGTTGCGTATCCGTCGGCGATACTAATGCTCCGATGGAGGGTTTGTGAATGCCTGCGCGACCATCAAACGGTGCGCGCACCTCCGTGTAGGTCAAATTAATTTCGGCAAGCTTCAGGGCAGCTTCCATCTGCGAAATTGCCGCCTGAGCCTTCAGCACACTCGCCTCATTCATCTTGATGGTGCTCCGGGCATCGGTGAGCGTCTTGTCGGAGATGGCTCCGGGGGATGTCTTATTAAGCTTATCGTAGCGATTGAAATCTTGCTGAGCACGCTCTAACTGGGAGAGCGCCTGTTGGTAACTGGCTTTGGCCATGAGGAGGTTGGCACGAGCTTCCTCGACGGCTGCTTCATAAGGCGCAGGGTCGATGGTAAAGAGCAAATCACCCTTTTTCACCAATGTTCCATCGCGGAAATGCTGCTCCTTCACAAAACCGCTAACCTGCGGACGAATGTCCGTTTCTTCCACCCCTCGCAATGTCCCGAACCACTCATCTGCTACCTGCACATCCTGCCGCAAGAGAGGCATCACCTTGACCGGCACGAGGGGCATGGTGGGCTTCACGTCCGGTCGATCATCTGCCACAACGCTTTTGCCCTGGGAAGCCGCCGCCACAGCCGGCAGCATCTGAGGACGGTAGCTAAATCTGGTTGGCTTGATGGTGCCGCGCGCTCCTTTGCTGTCCGCACTCATACGGCTGTTGGCGGAGGATATGTTAGAGGCACGCACGGCATTGATTTCATCCGCCACGACAATGGCCTGAGCGGGGTCTTCATAGCCGAGGTTACGAAGCACTTCCGAAAGGGGGGAATGCAGTCCCTCCACAGCCACCAACTTTTGCTCGGACTTGTAGCCCCCCTCTTCCTCGACGATCACCGGATACCTGCCTTGAATCACTACCGGGACCATATGAGGTTCATTTTTAGGATCTACCACGATAATGAAATCGTTGCGCAGAACACTGCGGATGGAGTGCTCAGGTACAAGTAACGCGCTTTTTCGCTGCAGGGGAATTCTCACCCGCACCGGCATGCCGCCGCGCAACAGATGCTCCGGATTAGGCACCTCCCCCTCTACGGTAATCAGTCCTGATTCGCCAACTTTACTCTCCATGGCCGTGAGTTTCCCTTTTTGGGAATACACCGTACCGTCCTCCAAAAGGATGTCCACGGGCGGCGGAGGCGGCAGCTCTTTTTTTCTACGTGTGGCCAAATCGCCGTATTTGCGGAAGGCGTCAATCATGTTGTCGCTGTTGATACCAAACTCCAAGCGCACGGGATCAACGGCTGTAATGTTGGCAAGTTTTGTGGCCGGGTTCACTAAATCCCCGATGGAAACTTCCGCCGTACTCATGATGCCGTCGTAGGGAGCGCGAATCACCGTGTATTCCAAATTAATTTGGGCCTTATCCACAGCCGCCTTATTCTGTTCAACGGAAGCCAAGGCTGCATCCATAGCCGCTTGAGCAGCACGCAAGCGGTGCCGGGCATCGTTAAGTTCTTTTTCCGAAACAGCGCCATTGCTCACCAATGGTTCATAACGATCAACGTCCATCTGAGCCTGCTCCTGAGTGGCTTTAGCTGAGGCAACACCTGCCTCCGCCGCCTCTAAATTAGCTTTTGCAAGTTCCAACTCAGCTTGAAAGGTATCCGGGTCAATGCGGAACAGCACATCGCCTTCCTTCACGTAGCTGCCGTTGGCGTAGTCCTGGCTGAGAAGAAAACCGGTGACGCGCGGGTGCAAATCAGTATCTTGAATGCCTCGCAAATAACCGAACCACTCACGAGCATCCGTCACTTCCTGCCGGAGAATGGGGAAGGTCATGACTTCCGGAGGGGTCTCTGTTGTCTGGCCTTCCTTTTGAGGATCGCAGGATGACCATAAAAGGGGTGCAACAAAGCATATCAACCATCCGGTCTTACGCCGCACAACTTTCGCTATTTTGGAGCCTTTCATCATGTGCATGATTTAAGTACGAAGTAAATAAGGAAAAAAACGACGATGATAATAAGATTTGTCCGCGTGTTGCCGGTTGATTGATCCTGTTCAGATTTTCGCTCCGGTGAAGATGCTGCATGCCCAGCGACGCGGCGTCGCTCCATGCGCCTGGAGGACTCTCGCACAGGGTGTGGCGTCTGATACTCTTGAAAATCCTCCGATCTCGGCAATTTTTCAGCCTGCGGCTGCAGTGAAGAAACGGTATGCACACGCTGGGCAAAATCACGAACACGCTCTTCTTGCTCTGCAACCATAACCTCCATCTTGGCCAGCAAATCTTGCGACATTTTCTCAAGCGCTTGTCGCTGGGACGCAAGTCGCCCCTCCACATCCTCTCCATCACGCACGGGTTGATTGGGTTCGGGGTTCATGTGAGTGAGCTTCACTTCATTGAGCTTCGGGGCGGCGCGACTTGGCATCATCCATCATTCGCAATACGTACGATATCACCTTTTGCCGATCCCCATGCGCCCCCCAAACTACGTAGAGGAAATCCGCCGGGTGTATGTCACCATGCGTACGGAGGAATGCGCGATCTTCAGCGCAGTAATACATCATGCTGGATGGTAAGGTGCCGTACAATTTTGCTTCGGCTTTGCGTATAATACGTGGTAAATAGCCAATGTCCTGAAGCGTTTCTTCCTTGCGCGGCAGATCCGTGTCCCTCAACTGAGCGGAACCGGCTATACCGCGCTGCACAGTCAGAAAAAATGAGCGACGGGCCGCTGCAATAAGCAAAATTGTACTCGGCGAAGGATCCCCTAACTGAGCATAATCTTCCACATAGTCATACATCTCCTGGGGCGTATAGCCCATGCTTGCAAGCACCTCCCGCTCATGGAGAAGCACGAATTGCTCACCATGGGAGCCACCCTGCGTGTGAAAACGAGCCACCATCTCCGTGAAGATGGCCATGAACTTGTCATTCCACTCCATACGACCAGTATAGTACGTCGCTCACGCTTTGGCAAGCCGGAAATACCAACGAATTGCGGCGGGCTTCCCAACCCGGGAAACCCACCGCAAAAAAGCAATCAGGAGTGCAAAGACGCTCCTATCCTAGCTGCTTATCCTTCGTTTGAGCCGCAACCCAACAACTTGTGGATACCGGCCGCAAGCAACCCGCCCACGAGCGGGGCAACGATAAATACCCAGACGTTGCTCAGAGCCGCGCCTCCCACAAAAAGAGCCGGACCGAAGCTACGCGCCGGGTTCACGGAGGTACCCGTAAAAGGTATGCCCAACAGGTGAACCAATGTCAGCGAAAGGCCTATCACAAGCCCTGCAACGACACTGTTCTTCTGCTTGCTGGTCACGCCGAGCACAGCCAATACAAAGACGCAGGTCAGAATTACCTCCACGATCAACGATGCGCACACGCAGTCCTTGTAGAGGCCATTAGTGCCTAAACCGGTTTCCACGCCAACTAACGACATCAGCACGGCAGCCCCGGCGATGGCACCGAGGAACTGAAAAATTACGTAGCCGATGAAGTCTTTGACGCTCATGCGCCCCGTGGCAAGCATGCCGATGGAGACTGCCGGATTCACATGGCAGCCGGACACATTGCCGATAGAATAAGCCATGGCAACAATCGCCAGACCGAAAGCAAGAGCTGTGGCAATATAGGTGCCATCATTCAACTTACACCCGGTGATTGCAGCTGTACCGCAAGCAAAGAGTACCAGCACAAAAGTGCCGACAAACTCCGCCAGATATTTTCTGAGTGAATTCATAGCTGGTATATTTTGGAATATGATGAGGTTTCCCTCGCCCGGCAATATACCCCATTGCAGTCTGTTTGTCAAGAGCGTTCCGGCGCGAGCAGAAGCCTCTGAACTGCATGATTCGGCAGCGAAGCAATGGGGCTTTGCGGACATTGCCAGCACGCCCAAGAAGCTGCGCATGGAGTGACAACGCGCCATGAGCTGCAGCATTCGGCAGATTCCTGGCGTTAATCGGCTTCCTGTCTCAATCCGAACCCGCTGGAAACTTTAATTGCATCCGCCACGGAAAAAAAGATTGAATTACCGGAGCAAACCTGATAAAAAGATGGGGAGTAAATTTCTAACCTGCGAGTCTTTTTTATGAAGAGCACACGTACCGGGAGGGCTTTAGCCTTCACTCTCATTGAGCTGCTGGTAGTTATCACCATCATAGGCATTATGATGACATTGGCGTCCACGGTGCTGCGCAATCCCGGAACCGGTCGCACGCTCGATTCCGGTGTGGACCTCATCACGAATATGATTGAAGAGGCTCGCGCGACAGCTCAAGGCAACGACACCTACACGCGCCTAGTGATTGTGAGCGATCCTTCTGATACAAGTAAGGATTCCCGCCACCTGCGCTTCATGGTGGTGCAAATGCTCAAGAGAAACCTCAAGGAAAACGGCACTTACGATGCGTCAGACGTGACGATTCAGGGAAAGTGGGTATCCACGTCGGCCGGCGCTTTGCTGCCGCCGGGGGTCTATTTCTCCCCAACATTCAGCACCTCTCTGTCATGGGCAAAGGGCGGCTCCAACAGGATTGGCACCGGCCTATCCCCCATCGGCCGCAAAAAAAAGGCGCGCGTCTATTATTTTGAGTTCGATGAAAAGGGACATTTTGTGGCGCCGTCCTCGGGACCGGGTGCCCCCGGACAACCCCAACGCATCGTCCTCGTGAACGCCCGTCGTGGGTCGGGTCCTGGATCCACCGATGGACTTGTGCCGCTCCAGCAGGACAAAATGCATCGTCCGATAGGAGCCAAGGGGCTGGTTCTTTGGCCAAACGGCTACACTACACCGCTGCGTACCCGCTCTCAGATGTTCGATAAATAATTCCCCTTTGAGTAAGACATGAATATAACCCACCAGCACAGGGCGCCCGCTTTCACCCTCATGGAGACACTTCTGGCCGTCGCTCTCATCGGCATGCTGATCTCTATTTTCCTGACTGTCTTTGTTCCCGCGCGCGGCATGGTGCAAAAAGCCCTCACAAAGCAGGAATCCGATCGGGTGATCAGCATCTTGCGAGCGGAGTTGAACACGTTACGCGAAAGCGAGCGTTCCAAGGACAACAAGGGGTCTTCTCCCGGGCGCTACACGTGTCCGTTTGACAAGGGATTCTACTGGATTCTCGCCTCATCCAAGCCGGCTACTTCTGTTGTTGTTTTCTCGTACCGCGCGGATACAAAGGCTGCTGTGCGAGCTGATGGCTCTTACCCGCCGATACCTATCACTGAGAGTCGCCCCGGAAATGATACTCAGCTTGTATCCATGGCCTGCACCATGGACAATCCCATCCACAAAAAGGATATTCCCCATGCTGTCGGTCCTGTCTTCCTCGTGAAGTTTACGCAAATTGAGCCGGATAATACAGGAGTATATCGTCTCGCAAAATCACCGGGTCTTATCAGCAAGGCCTCCTCCCCGCAAAAATACTTTTCCGACGCCGGGGCGCGCAACCCATGGGGTGGGGCTATCTTCTTCCGGGCCGATTTTTACTTGATGGTTCCGCCGAATCCTGAACGCTACAAAAATCGACCGTGGTCACGTGTCGGACGTCCCATCTTCTCAACAAACATGTCGATTCGTCGATAATTCACCCTTTCTTTTGTCCTCTGAATATGACCTTTCAATCCTTGACAGTTCGCAACATCCGACGCGCTTTCACCTTGGTAGAACTCATCACGGCCATGGCTATCACGGCCATCCTGGTGGTGGTAATTATGCAGCTTACCAATCAGGGAGTGGCTCTGTGGAAATCAATCCACGAGGACACCAGCACCTCTGCTGCCGCGAGGATGGCGCTACAGACCATCTCGCAAGATCTGGAATCCATCCAACTGCGTTCCAGTAGCGGCGATTTTCAATGGATCTACGCTGAGGTGGACGAACCGATGCGAGGAATGCCGGATGGTCTTTCCATTCCCAAATCGGCTCGGTGTATCTTCTACGCATGTGCGCCGGATCGTAATCCCTCTGTCAGTGCAACCTCATCGAAACGAGCCGGCTACCGTACCATGTTGGCGAGTGATTCAGAGACTCAGGGTGATGTGAGTGCTATTGCCTACCGCCTCAAGTTCCGCGACCATATTCTCAACTTGCCAAGTCGCAGGGGCGATACAGAGTCATTTCCCCTCTTTTCCCTCTACCGCCAAGTCGTATCCCCCCGAGATACCTACGAACGCATCATGGGCAGCGAAAATCTTGAGACGCGTTATGCTCAATTCGAACCTCAGGAAGATGATAACTTCCTCTGCGAGAATATCGTTGAACTAAACCTTATCTTTAATGTCGAATACAGTGATCCCGGTGCGTCGGGTTCATCAGATGTTACCAAATACAAAACGCTCAGCGTGCCAATCTTGTCTACCGCTGCCAAGAGCGGCAAAAATCGCTTCCGTCTCTACAGCGACTACGCTGTCACTGAGGGCGATCGGATGCAAAATGCACGAATCCTCTCGGCTGAGCTATCCATCACGGTTCTCACTGAAGAAGGTGTGGCTCTCGTCGAGCAGGTGCGATTGGGACAGCGCCACGCCCCTGAGCTGCAGGAATTTTTCTCACGCTACACGCATTCTTTTTCTCGCTCCGTTGCTCTGCCTCAACCGCTATGATGCTGAATACCGCGGATGGCTGTGATACGGCTCGCGCAGATGAGTTGCGCATTCCCTCGCTTTTTTTGTGGAATGATCCGATTCCGCGTGACGGATACGCCAATATGGCGGCAGATGAACTGCTTGTACGTCGAACGGAAGCATGGCTGCGCATCTATCACTGGAAGTCTCCCTGTGTCAGCTTCGGCTACTTTGACTCGGCAGCTACGGCGCGTTCTATTTTCCCGGGGGCACAGTATTACATCCGTCGATGGACCGGTGGCGGTATCGTTGACCACCGCCACGGAATCACGTACACCTTGACGCTTCCAACACCGACGGAAGGACATGCGCCCCACCCCCAAGCATCTGTTCTTTACCGATACATCCACGGCGCTCTTGCCCGCGCTCTCCGGATGAGCGGGGTGGAGTGTTCTCTGCTCACCCACGATGCCCCACCGGGAGGACGAGCATGCTGGGCCAGTCCTGTGGCGAGCGATATTGTGGATGGCAGGGGCCACAAACTTGCCGGCGCTGGGCAGCGCCGATACCGAGGGGCCGTCCTCCACCAAGGACTCATCCAGCAATGTTCCCCGGAGCCTGGGTGGGATTCCATTTTTGCACACCTCCTTTCTCCATCGGTTACGGCCATCTCCTCTTCCATGCCTTGGTCGAACTTTGAAACCGAGTTGCACAATCTTTGTGTAAGCAAATACCTATCCCCCGCTTGGGAGGATGAATCCCACGGACGTCGAAAGCCTTCAGAGCATTAATCGGCAAATTGTTTTGTAACTGGACATTTAACTAAATTAGGGCGTTTACCTTAGATAAGCGGCCTCGCGATTGGAATACGAGGGAAAACGTGCAGAAGGAGTTCATGAAGCACGTGGAGGGGCTACGCGGTCTGGCAATCATTTCGGTGTTGCTTTTCCACATAAACGGCGTTGTTTGGAAGCACGGGTGGGTTCCTGAGCGGCGATATTTTCCTCGTCATCACGGGTTACCTGATGTTGCAGAGTCGCCTCCCCAACACCTAGGGCAATGAAAGTCTCGAGGATACGCTACTCTGACTTGCGCCGGATGAATCACTCCACGCACTCGCCGATAATTCTCCCTTGATGTTTGATGATGATCACCTGAATCCTCGCGGCCCCGCCTTGATGATCCAAAAACTTCTCCCTCAACTGAGAAATACACTTGAGAAGCAAGCAACGGATAAGGCGAGTTCTAATTCGACGAAGTAGCCGCTGAGTTTTCTTTCGTTGATTCCCGGAGTATCATGAGCGCACGAGCTGTCCGGAGTCCGTCTCGGATAGTAGAGACAGAGAAGAGATGATCCACGCGTTGCGCAAGGCGTGAGACGAAGTCTGCGAGAGTTGAGCGACCATGAGACGACACAGAAGAACTTTCCCCTGCTCTCAGGGCGTCCCTAAGTAAGGGAAGATTCACAAAGTTAACAGCCCCGCAGAACGGCATGGACGCTTCAGCTTCCGACATCAACTTTTCATTGTACGACTTGTTATTGCCAAGCACAAGATACGACTTACTCAGAGTGAGAGATGGCAACGCATAAAATTGAGAAAAAGGAAGCGCAATTGAATAATGATCTACACCGTTATCCTCACCGCTGTGTTCCACCGGTATGACATGTGCGAGTACGGGAGGGATGCCGATCTTCCCCAGAGCTTGGGCAAAGCTGGAGAGCAATCGTTGCCAACCATCAGCCAGGGCTACGCGCTTCTTCACAGCAGACGTAAAGGCCCATGCGGTACCCGACTTCCCCAAGTCCTTTGATTTTACTTCCGCTGCGGCTAACGCAAATGGGGCCGCCATTCCGTCCCCTATCGTTTCTAAACCATCACTTAAAGAACAAAGTTCCTTGTTGAGCAAGCGCGTGTAATAGGCCCACGCCTCAAGCTTACCTCGCTTTTCGGTGCTGAGCGTGAGCGCTACACCTTTGGCTACATCCGGCAGTATTTTACATAATTTAACCCAGCATGTTGTAAAATCCGGCATGTGGGGCGCTGAGAAAGAAGTACTCTCCATATAGAAAATTGTGTCGGGGGATGCTGATAATTGAGGTAACCGTAATTTCCCCGACTCAAAAGTCATCCCCTGTGCACCCCCCACAGTTTCCACCATCACACCCTGTCCCTGCTGCCACATTTGGATGGTGAGCGGAGTACTCCCTTCATCCAATACGCTCGGCGTGAGTGCTAATTCTGCGATACCGGTCGCCGCCGCCTCGTACTCCGAACGATTCTTGGGGTCAAGCATTGACACTTCGCGCATGACGTTGACACAAGCCTGTGCAGCGCTTAGCTTGTCCAAGAGGTGCAGCTCACGCGCCGCAGACGATAGCCGAGAACTGATCCACCCGGTCATCAGCAAATTTGACAGATGAGCATCCGCCCGGTCCAATTTTGGCGAATAAAGCATCGAATAATCTGCCGACGCTGGAAGCGCAATGTCATCCGGACGTTCGCATAAAATTGCCAACGCTGCATTCTCTTTGGAAAATGTGAGCAGATAGATTTCGCGCTGTTCCATTGCGAGACGTATATCAGGATCCTCGGGCATCTGCCGAGTGAATATTTCCCATGCCTTCAGTTGTGACATGCGTACTCCTTTGTACATCCCGTGTTGTACAAAGTGTATTCCGCTTTCTCGCTGCGCCAGATCGCGAAGAGCCTGCACCATCAATTGATAACCTTCGGCAAAGTCTTTTTCATGTCCGGCGCGTGCTGTAATGGCATAATAAATGGGAGCCGGATGAAACTGATCCCACGCTGTAAGAAATTCGTTCCTGGCAAGATGAAGCTGCTTTTGAAAAGCACGTCTTATCGCTGGTACAAATTCGGATTTAGCCGATGAACTCCATTTTCTTTCGCACCGCTGCAAATTTTCCGCCCTGGCTGCGTGCATAAGAATAGGCAGTACCAACTCGGGACTATTTCCAGATCCCCCACGCCCCACCATAAAGGCGGCGTCTGCCACACTCTCCATACACCTCTTTTGTTCATCGCGTAGTGCCTCTCCTCCAAACAACCGCATGATTTCCTGAATAGTGCTTGGGGCATCCGGCACTGCTACCACCGCCTCGGCCTCCGCCGGCAAATAAGCTAATGAAGGGAGAGTCTTTGCTCGCTCTTCCCGATTCATGGCACTGTCCCTCACGGGTGCGGCGAGCTGAGTAAATATCTCTTGGGCGGATTCCTCTCCCTGCATCGGTGGTATTCCTGCAAATACAACCAAAAGGGCAATTTGAAGTATGAACTTTTGCGTTTTCATCATACCCAAATCCTACATCTACCAGAGTTGATGCTGCAAGAGAATATAGAAAAGCCACCCGAAGAAATTTCCCCGGGTGGCTGCTCAGTAATCGTTTGTTAATTAAGCCTTGCAGTATTCTGAAACAGCGGCTGCTATACGGGCAGAAACTGTTTCAGGTTCGCCTTCCTCAGTAACATCTATTTGTACCACTTTGCCCTGCTCGCGGTAATGTTCCACCACCGGCAATGTGAGATTCTCATAATCTTTCCGACGCTTTGCAAATGCCTCAGGATTATCATCAGTGCGCACAATCATGGGCGTACCGCATTTCGGACAAAGCTGCTCTCCGTTGCGAGTGGTCTCCCCGCATTTGGGACAAGCCTTGCGTTTAAGCATGCGTGCTTCAATGAGTTCAGGGGATACATTCAGATAGACCACGATATCTACCGCCAGACCAAGTTTTGCCAAATTGGCATCTAATGTTTTTGCCTGAGCAAGCGTGCGGGGATAACCATCCAGCAGACACCCGCAATCCTTGTTATTGCCAAGCCATTGAGCCACGATACCATCCACGACGTTATCGGGTACAAATTGCGCGGCATCCATATACTTCTTGGCTTCCAGTCCCAGCGGGCTCTGCGCCGCTACCTCCGCACGCAACAGAGCGCCCGTACTCAGGGGCTTCAGATCATACTTTCCCGAAAGAAAAGAGGACTGCGTGCCTTTACCGGATGCCGGCGCGCCCACCAATACAAATCGTTTCAAGGTTTTCATAGCTCGGCTCATTATGCCCCCGCATCAAGCATTTTGCAAGCGCAATGTGATTTGCAACGACGGTTTATTTTTCCAGTTCAGCTCGAATGAAGGGGGCGGTGGGAGCGGTTTTGGAACGCGCAAGCTGGCGGGGAGTGCCAGAGGCAATGATTCGTCCGCCGTCATCCCCGGCAGAAGGTCCCATGTCAACGATGTAGTCCGCCTCGCAAATAAGTTCGAGGTTATGCTCAATAACCACGACCGTGTTGCCGAGTTTCACGAGGCGGCGCAGCGCGCGCACGAGAAGCCGCACGTCTTGCGGATGCAAGCCGATGGTGGGTTCCTCGATGAGGTAGAGATCCTGCGGCAGGGAACGCCCGCGACGAATGGCTGTGAGTGCAGCTCGTCTCCCCTTGATGAGTTCAGAAACGAGTTTAATGCGCTGGGCCTCGCCACCAGAGAGAGTATTGCTGGCTTGTCCGAGTGTAAGATAGCCCAGCCCCGTGTCACAAAGGAGACGCAGAGGGTCGGCAAGACGCGGCTGACTCTCAAAAAATTCGGCAGCCTGCTCCATATTCATCTCCAGCACATCGGCGATAGTTTTGCCGTGGTAGCGCACTTGCAGGGTGCGAGAGTTGTAGCGTGAACCGCGACACGTCTCGCAAGGCACGACACAGGGCGGGAGAAAATCCATCTCGCGGCGGATGAAACCGGTACCTTTGCAGTCCGGACAATTGCCGGAGGAGGTGTTGAAAGAGAAGCGGCTCGCGTCAAACCCGAGACGACGAGCGTCTGCCGTCTGTGCGAAAATCTTGCGGATTTCATCAAATATGCCGATGTAGGTGGCAGGAGTGGAACGCGGCGTTTTTCCCAGCGGACTCTGGTCCACTCGGTACAATGCGCGTACGGTGTTCAATCCCCTAGCGCTCTTCCATGTTTTCAGAATGGAAGAGTCGCCGGCAGCTCGGCGAACGGCGGGGCCGAGAGTATCGGTGATCAGCGATGTCTTGCCCGCCCCGGAAGGTCCTGTCACGACCGTGAAACGAGCGCGGGGAATGCGAAGCGTCACGTCCTTCAGGTTATGAAGCGAGCAATCTGTCAGCTCCAGCCACTCCACATCTTTCATCGGCAGTTGCTTGCCACAGTAGGGATGCGCCTCCGTCTGCCGAAATGCTTGTCCGGTCACCGATGCCGAATTCTTCATGATATCGTTCAGTGTACCTTCAGCAACCACCTGCCCGCCGTGGATGCCCGCTCCGGGACCAAGATCGATGATGTGGTCAGCGCGGCGCATGGTGTCCTCATCATGTTCCACAACGAGCAAGGTATTGCCGCGCCGCTTCAGGTCGTCCAGCGTGGAGAGCAAACGCTCGTTATCGCGCGGATGCAGACCAATGGTAGGTTCATCCAACACGTAGAGCACGCCACGAAGATTTGAGCCAAGCTGTGCCGCCAGACGGATGCGCTGAATCTCGCCACCGGAGAGCGTGGGGGCCGCGCGGTTCATGGAAAGGTAGCCCAGTCCCACTCCCTGCAGAAAGCGCAGCCTCGGCTCGATTTCCGTCACCACGTTGCGCGCAATTTCTGCCTCGCGTCCGCTGAAACGCCACCCCTGCACCACGCGCAGCGCACTCTGCGCATCCATCTCGCCGAGTTCAGCAATGTTCCGTCCGAACAAAGTGACCCCGAGAGCAAAGGGGTTCAACCGCGCGCCGGAGCAATCCGGACACACGCAGGTGAGTTCGCCTTTCTCGGCTGCCTGCTCCGTCTCCAAGTCAAAGCGCAACTCTTTTTCCAGTTCGCTGATACGCCCCTCTTCCTCGCGATGAGTGCGAGTGCTCTGCCGTACAAATCCATGCCCAAAACATGTGGGGCACCATCCGTGCGGCGAATTAAAGGAAAAGGTGGACGGCTCGGGGTCGGCGTAGGATTCTCCGCATTTTGGACAAGTGAGGCGCGTACCCAGCAACGTGGCATGTTTCACGTCCTGGTTCAAAATGAGGCGTAGGAAGCCGTCGCCCATCTCCAGCGCGCGGTCGATGCACTCCTGCAACGTAGCTAAATCGCAGGGCGCTCCGTTCATGAAAATCGCGTTGCGCTTCACCGAAAGTTCGGCAAGAACAACATCCACGTCATGGTTGGAATAGCGGTCCAGCGGCGTGAAGTCGTCCGGCGTTTCCAATTTGCCGTCCGCAATGAGGAAGGGACAGTGCTTGCGAGTCGCCCAGCGAGCCAAGTCGGCATAATGCCCCTTGCGGTTGCGCACCACGGGCGCAGCAATAAACAGTGATGTCGGTTTGCGAGCAATCATCTGCTGCACAGCAACGTGAATTTCAGCGGCAGAACGCCGTCCAACTTCCACCCCGCATTTCGGGCAGTGTGGCGTTCCGAGCTTGGCGTAGAGTAAGCGAAGATATTGCCATATTTCAGTGACCGTTCCGACGGTGGATTTGCTGCCTCCCCTGGAGCGATTCTGCTCGATGGCCACCGTGGGCGGCAACCCGGTGAGAGCATCGATGTCCGGCGTTTCCATTTGATCAGTAAACTGCCGCGCGTAAGGACTCATCACATCCATGAAACGTTTCTGCCCTTCTGCAAAAATGATGTCGAAGGCAAGCGTGCTCTTGCCGCTGCCGGAAAGACCGGTAACCACGGTCATCTCATGCAGGGGAATGTCCGTATCGATGTTTTTGAGTTGGTGGTGGCGTGCTCCTCGTAGGGAAATTACGCGTGATTTCGGTGACTTCCGTCGGACGGCACACGCCTTCTGCGAGGTAATGGGCTTGCCTTCCAGCGCGAGCTTCAAGAACTTTGCCGTGTACCCCATGTTTTGCGACACGACTTGCTCAGGTGTCCCGGCAGCCACGATCTGGCCCCCGCCTTTGCCTCCCTCCGGTCCCAAGTCAATCACATAGTCCGCACATTTGATAAAATCCAAGTTGTGCTCAATGACCAACAGGGAATGCCCCTGATTCACCAGACGCGAAAACACGCCCAGCAGCGTCTCTAAGTCCGAAAAATGCAGCCCCGTTCCCGGCTCATCAAGAATCAACAAACTGCCCTTCCCCGATGTGTCAGCGGATGATGTCTCAGAGAGGATGCGTGCAAGCTTGAGACGCTGGTTCTCACCCCCGGAAAGTGTATGCAACGGCTGTCCGAGCGACAGATGCCCGAGCCCCACCTCCTGCAGCAGTCTGAGTCTCTGCAAAATTCGTCCTGCTTGCGCATTTTTTTCTTGAGCGAAAAATGAGATAGCCGACTTCACATCCATGGCGAGAACTTCGAACAAATTGAGCCCTCGATGGGTGATGCCGAGTGCCTGCGGCGTGTAGCGTGTGCCGTGGCAAAGCGCACAGGGCACGAAGATATCCGAGAGGAACTGCATTTCCACCTTCTCCATGCCTAAACCCGAACAGCGCGGGCAACGTCCCTCCCCGCTGTTAAAGGAAAAGTAGCCGGGCTTCAATCCTCGCGCCTGGGCAAGAGGCTCCTGCGCAAACAGTGCGCGGATATCCTCAAAGAACTTCATGTAGAGCGCGGGGGTAGAGCGCGGCGTGCGTACAATGGGACTCTGATCCACCAGCACAACCTCATCCACCTTCTCCAGTCCGCGAACGGATTTTGCCCCGATCCCCCGCTCCTCGTCGTCCAGCTCCTCCGGGTGAACATAACCGTAGAGCACGTGACGCGCGAGCGTACTCTTGCCGCTTCCGGACACCCCGGTGAGACAGGCATACACACCGAGCGGCAGGTCTACGTCAAAATTATGCAGGTTGTGACACTCCGCGCCGCGAATGCTCAACCAAGCTGAGGGCTTGCGGCGTTTCTTGGGAAGCGGAATGCTCCGTGCGCCGCTCAGATATTTCCCGGTAAGCGACCCAGGAGTCTTAAGCAAGCCGGCCGGGGCGCCGGCGTACGTCAATTCCCCTCCTGCCGAACCGCTGGATGGTCCCAAGTCCACCATGTAATCCGCCGCGCGCATCACCGCCTCCTCGTGCTCTACCACCACCAGAGTATTTCCCCGATCCGATAGCTGGCGCATGGCAGCGATAAGCCGCGATGTGTCACGCGAATGCAGACCTACCGTCGGCTCATCTAACACGAAGAGCGATTCCGTGAGCGAAGCCCCCAGACAGGCTGTCAGACTCACGCGCTCAATCTCACCCCCGGAAAGAGAACGCGTAAGCCGAGATGCGCTCAGATACGGTAGTCCCACATCGCACAGGTAAGACACGCGGCTGCGTAGTTCACGCGCGGCCTGCGCCAGCGATCGATTCTCCCCCACCTGCGGCAGCACATACTTATCCGTCCAGGCCAACAGCTCATCCATTGGAAGAGCCTGCACCTGCGGTACAGTGAGCCCTCCCAGCGTGAACGCCAGAGACTCCGGTCGCAATCTGCCTCCACCGCACGCCGGGCACACACTGTACACGCGGTAGTATGACAAAAACACGCGCGCAGTCATCTTGTGCGCATGCCTCTCCATGTCCTCTATAATACCCTTGTAGCCGTACCAACAACCTTTGTCGTAAGCCTCCCACACATCCATATCTCCGCAGTTGCCCAGCAACACGAAATCGCGCTCTTTCTTCGTGAGCTTGTTCCACGGCACATCCATGCGCACGGCCTTGCACTTTTTATTCACACGCACGAAGTCGCGATAGCAGGCGGAAAGCGTGGGGGTGGAGAGCATTTTGAGCGCACCGTCGCGTATCGTAAGTTCAGGAATGATTCCCCTGTTGTAGTCGTACGAAATGGCGCGTCCATAGCCCTTGCATGCGGGACAGGCGCCCAGCGGAGAATTGCCACTGAAGAGTCCCGGCTGAGGTTCAAGCAGCGGATACCAATCGCTGCGCCTCTGCATGGGCTCACCCCAGCCGCCGTCTTTTGCTCGTATCGAAATTTGCACGATATTCTGCCCGAAGTGCAGCGCGTTTTCCAGCGCTTCAATCAGGCGCGCCGCATTCTCCGGCAGCAGTCGTACGCGATCTTGCACCACCCTCCAAAGTTTCATGCCCAGCTGCTTCTCCGTGGCTTCCTCCAGCCTCAAAATCTCGCCCTTCACCCACACACGCAAATAGCCCTGCGCCGTCAGCGCGGCGCGCATCTCGGCAAAGCTTCTCACAGGTTCCACGCCGAAGAGAATCGCCGCATCCTCGCCTGCATCATCCCGCAGCAATTCCGCTGCAACCCCTTGTGGAGTCGCCGGCCGCACTTCGCGCCCATGCTCATCGCGTCCCACGGCGAGTCGCGAGAACACGAGCTTTAAATACTCGTTGATCCCCGTCATCGTACCCACCGTGGAGCGTGAGTTCTTCACCGAGTTTCTCTGTCCCAGTGCAATCGCCGGCGGCACATTCTCCACGCTGTCCACCGCGGGTCTGTCCATACGATCCATGAACTGCCTCACGTACGGCGAAAAGGTCTCCATGTACCTCCTCTGACCCTCCGCGTACAGCGTCGTCATCGCCAACGACGTCTTGCCGCTCCCGCTCGGCCCTGTCACCACCGTAAGTCTTCCCAGCGGTATGTCCACGTCTATTCCCTTCAAGTTATTCTCCGCTGCACCGCGTATGCGTATGTAATCGACCTCTTTCTTTTTCATGCGCCTATTTTACTCCTTGATCGCCATTCCGGGAAGCCCCAATTTTCATCCATCTTTGCTCTTTCGTTATCATTTTTCCCCTTTCTTCAGTGCAAGTTCACCGGTATTCACCCCTTGGCCTTTCCCTTGGGATAGAGTAAGGAAAAGGGGCAGCCCGCAGGGGGAAACCCTGCGGGCTGCATAGGTCCTGGCGGCGATCTACTTTCGCGGGAC
>CANQAC010000029.1 GCA_947589345.1 uncultured Akkermansia sp. | reverse complement strand
CGCCAACCTGTACATGGCGAGAACATGTCCGCCTTCCGCCGCCTTGGTGTACAATTCCACCGCCTTGGGCAAATCCTTGTTGCCGCGATCGTATCCGAAGGCGTCACGGTAGTTTTTTTCAACCTCCGTGGCAGCCATGCTCGAGAGCATCAGTGCGTGGTGAGCAACGTCGCTCTCAACAGCCAGAGTGAGCCACTTGATCCTGTTCATCCGATCCCCTTTTTTCACAACATTGTCCATCGCCTTCCCAAGCGCATCCTCCGACGCTTCCGGGGGCATCATCCGCGTCCACTCCAGACAACCCGATTCCGCGAAGTCCTTCTCATGCTCCGACGGACCGCGATAACAGCCCGCCGCCTGCACACAACCGGCTTTCCACGCGGCAAGAGCCCCATTGTTCCTTTCTTTGTCATCCTTCTCCCCGGATCTAATCAACATCACAAACATTCCAAATGAGTTTCCCTGTGCAGCCGATTTTTCAGCATATCCTGCCGAACTGAGTTTTGCCTCGGACCTCTCTTCCGGGCTCCGTTTGCGGTTGAGGGCGATGTTGCTGCTCGAAAAATGAGCATAAGCAGCTTGCGCGCCGTGGTGTCCCTGGTCCGCCGCATTCTTGAGGAGCGATGCGATCTCCTCTTCACTTTCCGCTCCCCCAAGAGAGATGCTTGTCATCTTGCTATAAGCCAACATCCACTGCGCATCCGCATCTCCCTCCGCTGCCAGAGGCTCTATGATTTTGCGCGCCTCATCGTGATTCTGCTCCCCGCTGAAGCCTCCGGCCAACCGAAGCGCCAACACCAGGCCCGCCTTCTTATTGCCCTTTTCCTGCTCCGCCTTGAGCAGCTCTTGCAACTCCTGCTCGGACTCCGGTTTTTCCTTGCGTATCAGGCGCACCGCCTGCAGCTCCCACGGCAGGGAATTCTCTTTCTTCTCCTCCTCCTGTCCGTGCGCCATGCCCACCAGCATGCCGACCGCCACCGCCAGCGCCCCCAAGCCCCGCACGGGGAGCGCCGATTTCGTGTTCTTTCTTTTCTTTGCTTCCATACCGTGATCGATAACAGTTAAGCCTATTCTAGCGATTTTTGAGCATCTGTCGAGAGAAAACAACAAGGAACAGCGCCCAGCGACAAAAAAGGGAGGGCATTACGCCCTCCCCTTGAGAAAGATTACTGTCGGACAGCATCAGGAGAACACGCCGACGGCCTCGGAGGCGCAGGCGATCATGTAGTCGCGATTGAGCTTGGCGATGTTGTCCACGGAGACGCCCTTCGGGCAGGCGGCCTCGCACTCGTACTGGTTGGTGCAGTTGCCGAAGCCGAGGGCATCCATCTGACGCACCATAGCGAGCACGCGCTTGTTCTTCTCCGGGTAGCCCTGGGGCAGCAGGTTGAGGTGTGCTGCCTTGGCGGAGGTGAAGAGCATGGCGGAGCTGTTTTTGCAGCTGGCCACGCAAGCGCCGCAACCAATGCACGCGGCGGCGTCGAAAGCGGCATCCGCCGTCTTCTTGCGCACGGGCATATTGTTGGCGTTCGGCGCAGCCCCGGTACGGATATCCACAAAGCCGCCGGCGGCGATGATCTTGTCCAGCGCCGAGCGATCGACGATGAGGTCGCGCAGCAGCGGGAAAGCCTTGGCGCGGAAAGGCTCGATCCAGATCGTGTCGCCATCCTTGAACTGGCGCATGTGCAGCTGGCAGGTCGTCACCTTCTTGCCGCCGTGAGGCACGCCGTTGATGGTGAGCGAGCACATACCGCAGATGCCCTCGCGGCAGTCGTGGTCAAAATGGATGGGCTCCTTGCCTTCGTGGACGAGTTCTTCATTCACGATATCGAGCATCTCGAGGAAAGAAGCCTCGTCCGGGATGTTCTTCGCCTGGTAGGTTTCGATGCGGCCCTGGGCTTGAGCATTTTCCTGCCTCCAGACCTTGAGCGTAAGATTGAGAGTAGCCATAGTGTTAAAAGGTGTTAGGGGTTCAGTTTTGCTCGATTATTTGTAGGAACGGATGGCGAGGTGCACATTGTCGAAGGTGAGCGGCTCCTTGTGCAGCACGGGCAACTGGTCCGTGCCCTTGTACTCCCAGCAAGCGACGTAGGCGAAATGCTCGTCATCGCGCTTCGCTTCGCCGTCGGCGAGCTGGTGCTCCAGACGGAAGTGCGCGCCGCAGGATTCCTCACGCGCCAGCGCATCGTAGCAGAGCAGCGGCGCAAAGTCGAGGAATGCGGCCACGCGCCAAGCCTTCTCCAGCTCCATGTTGATACCCTCCGTGCTGCCCACAATCTTGACGTTGTTCCAGAACTCGTCGCGGATGGCGGGAAGTTTCTCGATGGCGTCCATGAGGGATTCCTTCGTGCG
This sequence comes from uncultured Akkermansia sp., assembly GCA_947589345.1. Taxonomy (GTDB): domain Bacteria; phylum Verrucomicrobiota; class Verrucomicrobiia; order Verrucomicrobiales; family Akkermansiaceae; genus Akkermansia. Next base: position 23,995 of record CANQAC010000029.1, on the reverse strand, counting down.
GCCCATGCCGACATCCTCCCAGATGAGCTTGCCGAGTTCGCGGTGGATCTCGTCCGGCGTCTTGGTGCCTTTGACGTCCATCATTTTCTTGATGCGCGCCTTCACAGCCTCCTCGGCCTCCTTGAACTCGGGCGCGGCCGTGGTCACGCTGCCGGGCTTCTGGGTGGTGAGATAGGTCGGGAGGGTGGAGGAAATGACGAAGTAGCCATCGGAGAGACCCTGCATGAGGGCGGAGGCGCCGAGGCGGTTCGCTCCGTGGTCGGAGAAGTTGGCCTCGCCGAGCACGTGCAGACCCGGGATGGAGGACATGAGATTGTAGTCCACCCAGAGACCGCCCATGGTGTAGTGCGAAGCGGGGTAAATCATCATCGGCTCCTTGTGCGGATCCACATCGGTGATTTCCTCGTACATCTCGAAGAGGTTACCGTACTGACCGTCGATCCACTCCTTGCCCATGCGTGCGATGGAGTCCTTGAAGTCAAGGAACACCCCGCGACCGGTGGTCGCCACGCCGCGCCCGTCGTCGCAGGCTTCTTTCGCCGCGCGGGAAGAGATGTCACGCGGGGCGAGGTTGCCGAAGGAAGGATACTTGCGCTCCAGGTAGTAGTCGCGCTCGCTCTCGGGCACATCGGAGGCCTTCATCTCGCCCTTGCGGATTTTCTCGGCTGTCTCCTTGCTCTTGGGCACCCAGATGCGACCATCGTTGCGGAGGGATTCGGACATGAGGGTGAGCTTGCTCTGGTAGTCGCCCTTCACCGGAATGCAGGTCGGGTGAATCTGCGTGAAGCAGGGATTGGCGAAGTAGGCGCCCTTCTTCCAGCAGGCGCAGGCCGCGCCCACGTTGCAGCCCATCGCGTTGGTGGAGAGGAAGAACACTCGTCCGTACCCGCCGGTAGCCAGCAGCACCGTGTCGCCCGCGTAGCTCTTGATTTCGCCGGTCACCAAATCACGCACCACGATGCCCTTCGCATGACCATCCACGACCACCAAGTCCATCATCTCCGTGCGCGGGTGCATCTCGATATGCCCCTTGCCGATTTCCTTCTCCATGGCCTGGTAGCAGCCGAGCAGCAACTGCTGTCCGGTTTGTCCGCGGCTGTAGAAGGTGCGCTTGAGCTGCGCGCCGCCGAAGGAGCGGTTGTCCAGCAAGCCGCCGTACTCGCGTCCGAACGGCACGCCCTGAGCGACACACTGGTTGATGATGTCGCAGGAAACCTCCGCGAGGCGATAGACGTTGGCCTCACGGGCGCGGAAGTCGCCACCTTTCACGGTATCGTAGAAGAGACGATAGACGGAGTCGCCGTCGTTCTGGTAGTTGTGCGCGGCGTTGATGCCACCCTGGGCGGCGATGGAGTGCGCGCGGCGGGGAGAATCCTGGTAGCAGAAGCACTTCACGTTGTACCCCAGCTCGGCCAGCGTGGCGGCGGCGGAACCGCCGGCGAGACCGCTGCCGACGATGAGCACCGTGTATTTGCGGCGGTTGTTGGGGTTGATGAGCTTGGCCTCGCGCTTGTACTTGGTCCACTTCTGCTCAATCGGCCCGTCCGGAATGCAGGAATCGGGCATGTAGTCGCTTACCGGGAACTTGATGTCTTTCATATCGGGAGAGGGAATGTATGAGGGTTAGTGAAGAAGCCCGGTCAGCACGGCTACCGGAATGGAGATAAAGCCGGCGCACACCACGAGCGCGAAGAGCACGGCCACGATGTTGTAGAGAGGACGCACCTTGCGCGTGCCCAGACCGAGAGTCTGCATCACGGATTGCACACCGTGGCGCACGTGCATGAACAAGCAACAGATGGCGATGATGTAGGCGGCGCTGCACACCGGGTTCTGGAAGCCGCGCACCACGTGCTCATAGCAGTTGGCGGGGTCGCCGTTGAGGGTGAGCTGCCAGAGGTGGAGGAGCAGGAACGCGAGAATCATCACCCCGGTGATCACCATCGTGCGGGAGGAGAGAGTAGCTTTCAGCGTGCCTTCCTTCTGGTAGTGCGTGCGGGCATTGTAGTTCTCATACTTCAGCACGAGAGCCAGCAGCACGTGAATGACAAACACCGCCGCCAGTCCCAGACGAATCGCCCAGAGCAGCCATGCCGGCATGCTGTGCAACCCCATCGCATAGTAGTCAATCCAAGATTTTCCACCGCATTCGGCGCATCCTCCGTAGATGGTCATGTTGCCGGCCAGGTGGCCTACCAGGAAGAGCAATAGACACGCACCGGTGAGCGCAACCAAAATTTTGCGACCAATCGATGACGTGACGAACTTACAGGCTGTCGTGATGATGTCGTTCATAAGTGCAGTAACGTCGTGCGGGTGTAGTTTAACGCACCCCGTCCCAAAAAGCAAGACAGATTCAAACAGCCTCCCTATTTTTTTCCGGAGAAAACGGGGAATGTGAGGGGGACAACGTGCGCCCCCGGAAAAAAATTGATATCCGGGAGCAAGCAGACTCCCGGGCGGGGAGGAAGGAGTGCGACACCTCCGCCGCAGAGAAATTCCGGGGCTTATCGCGGCATGGTTGACGGCTCCGGGGCGATTTTGTTAGGGTGTATCCGGGGCGGAGGATTGCAGAAAAGCGAAAATGAAGCGAAAATGACGCGCTTTGTTTTGGAAATCGGGAGAAAATGTGGTAAGATAGGGTCAGCGTGAAAAAATGCCACATATGCGGAAAGCCGGCCACTGTGTTTCTGACGCAACTAGCAAACGGGAAACTCAGCGATGTTGCTTTGTGCCAGGAATGCGCCAGGAAGCGCGGGTTGTTCGACCCGGAGCGACTGAAGCTTGCCAGTCAGTTTTTCCCGAAAGAACTGGGCGGGCACATTGAAAAACTGATCAGCCAGATGCTGCACGGAGACGAGCAGGAAGAAGAGCCTGCCGCCGAGGATCCGGAATTGCTGGGCACCGTGTTTGCGCTGGGGCATGATGCCGAGAGTGAAGGCGAGGAAAAGTCGGACTCGAAGAGATGCCCGACGTGCGGATACCCGCTGGCCGAATACCGGCGAACGCATAAGCTGGGGTGCGCGAGCTGCTACGACGCCTTCCGCGAGCAGCTGGAGGAAGAGGAGGAGAAACTGAGAAACGGGGAGGAAAGCGTCGCCAAGAAGGAGGTCACCGAATACGACGCCCTGACGCAGCTGGAGCAACGTCTGCAAGCCGCCATCGAACGAGAAAATTACGAGGAAGCCGCACGCCTGCGCGACCTCATCAAGCAACAGCATCAGCCATGAAAGACCCGAAGCTACAGAACATGATGGAGCGAGTACCCGCCATCATCAGGGCGCTGGCGGGCGGAGGAGATGTGCTGGGAGCGCAAGCTGTCATTGCCTTGAACCTGGCGGATTATCCTTTCCCGCACTGGGCCAAGAAAGAACAGGCGGAGGAAGTGGAAAAGCTGATGTGCGAAGCAGTCGTCAAGCAGAGGGATATGCACTGGAGTCGGCTTCAGGTGCGAGTGAGCACGCTCAGCGAGGAGGAAAAGCAGTTGCTCAGGGAACGCGAACTGCTCCCCGATGCCGCCGTCTGCGACAGCCCGTACGTGTCTCTCATCTTTGACCGACTGCAGACCCGCACGGCGGTCATCAACGGCGAAGAGCATCTGACCGTGGAGAGCTTCGTGGGCCCCGATGACGTGCAAAGCGTGGACAGCGCGCTCTGCGACGCGTACATCACGCTGGATAAGATATGCGCCGAATTGCCGGAGGAACTGGCCTGGGATGACGAATACCAGTACCTGATGTCGGACCCGCTGAAGAGCGGAGACGGGATGAGCGTGGGATGCTGGATCAGCGTGCCCGGGCTGGTGCAGAGCGGGCAGAAAGAGCTCATGAAGGAGCTGGCGGAGCTTTCGGACCTGCCCTACCGAGCGGCCTTCGCCATGGAAGAGCGGGAGGACACGGACACCTACCGAATTGATTTGCCGGAATGCGGGAAAATACCGCTCAGCCAGTCGATTCCCCAGCTGCGCGACCTGGTGCGCGCCATTCACCGGGAAGAGATGGGCCAGCGAAAAAAACTTGCGACACGGAAGCGGTGCTTCCGTCAGTGGATGGAGCGCGCCGGAGCGGACTTGGAGAGCGCGCGGAACGGGGAGGACCTGGGGGCCGACGGAACGGCGCGGCTGCTGGCGGAGTTGCGGCTGGGAATCAACCTCGGCAAGATTCAGTTTCGGTGCGCTCCGGTAAACGTGATCAAGGCGTTGGCCTGCGCCCTGATGCAGACATCGGAAGCGTACATGCACTGCGTGGCGGACGAGACTCTGCCGACGGATCCGAAAGAGAGGCGGTGCGAGTACCTGCAAAAGCTCATCAACGAGCGTCTGAAGATCATCCTTTAACCAGAAATACATCATGAACAACTTTACCCCTCGGGCGCAGCAAGTGATCAACCTTGCAAGGAGAGAAGCGCTGAGATTTCACCACAACTACATCGGCGCCGAGCACATTCTGCTCGGCTTGCTGAAGCTGGGACAGGGATTTGCCATACCCATTCTCACCAATGCCAACGTCAATATCCCCGCGCTCATCGACGTCGTCGAGAAATCGCTCGTGCCCGGCACCTCGGAGGTGACGAGCTCGGGCTCGCTCCCCTACACCCAGCGCGTGAAGCGAATCCTCGAAATGGCCGGACAGGAGGCCGAGCAACTCAACCACGCTTACGTGGGGACGGAGCATCTGCTGCTCGCGATGCTGAAGGATGCGGATGGGATGGCGCACCACGCACTGGCGCAAGCCGGCGCAAGTTACGAAGAAGCGCGCAAGCTGGTGGCGAGCATGCAACCGGAAGTCAAGAATGAGGACGACAGCGGGCGCGAGGAATCCCCGATTGAGGAGGAGGAGGATGAAGACGGATTTGGCGCTTTATTCGGGGCGGACCCGCGAACGATGGGCAGCGGCAACAGTCCCCAGGGTCGCCGGCAGCGCTCTGCCCTGCTCACTTACGGGCGCGACCTGACGGCTCGGGCAAGCAAGGGCGAACTGGATCCGGTGATAGGGCGCGAGCGTGAAATCGATCGCGTCATTCAGATTCTCTGCAGGCGTACAAAGAACAACCCCATCTTGCTCGGCGAGGCGGGCGTGGGGAAAACGGCCATCGTCGAGGGACTTGCTCAGCTCATCGCCAAACACGACGTGCCGGAGTTTCTCATCGACAAGCGCATCATCTCTCTGGACCTGCCCATGATGGTGGCGGGCACGAAGTACCGCGGTCAGTTTGAGGAACGGCTCAAGGCCGTGATGGATGAAATCTCGCGAGATCGCAACGTGATTCTCTTCATCGATGAAGTGCACACCCTCATCGGCGCCGGCTCAGCCGAGGGGAGCATGGACGCCTCCAACATCATCAAGCCGGCGCTCTCCCGCGGCGAGCTGCAGGCCATCGGGGCGACCACGCTGGAAGAGTTCCGCAAGTATATGGAGAAGGATGCGGCCTTTGAACGCCGATTCCAACAGGTGCCGGTCGGCGAACCGACACTGGCGGAAACCATCCTCATTCTGAAAGGCTTGCAAGCGCGCTACGAAGAGCATCACCACGTCCACTACACCCCGAAAGCTCTCGAAACCGCGGTGCAGCTTTCCAACCGCTACCTCACCGGAAGATTTCTGCCGGACAAGGCCATTGACGTGCTTGACGAGGCGGGGTCGTACAAGCGCGTGGGGCGTATGACGAGGCCCCAGCAGCTCAAGCAGCGCGAAAAAGAAATCTTCGCCTTGAGGCGGGAGAAGGAAGGAGCCGTCAGTGAGCAAAACTTTGAACTGGCAGCGAGTCTGCGCGACCGCATCATTACGCTCGATTCCGACCTCAAGAAAAAGGTGACCGAGTGGAAGCAGACGATGAAGAACGACTACGTGACAGTGACGGATGAAGACATCATGTACGTCGTCTCCAAGTGGACCAACATACCGCTGGCGCGCATGGAAGAAAAAGAGGCCGAGAAACTGCTCAACATGGAGAATGAATTGCGCAGTCGAGTCATTGGGCAAGACCAGGCGTGCTCGGCCATATCCCGCGCACTGAGGCGAAGCCGGGCGGACATCAAAGACCCGAAGCGCCCCATCGGCTCATTCCTCTTCATGGGGCCAACGGGGGTGGGCAAGACTTATCTGGCGCGCAATTTGGCAGAACTCATGTTCGGCACGCAGGATGCGCTCATCCAGGTTGACATGAGCGAGTACATGGAAAAGTACAGCACGAGCCGGCTCATCGGCTCGCCCCCGGGGTATGTGGGACACGACGAAGGCGGGCAACTCACCGAGAAGATACGCCGGAGGCCCTATTCGGTCGTTCTCTTTGACGAGATCGAGAAAGCGCACCCGGATGTGATGAACCTGCTGCTGCAAATTCTGGAGGATGGGAGCCTGACGGACTCCATGGGGCACAAAGTCAATTTCTGCAACACGATCATCATCCTCACCTCCAATGTGGGGGCGTCCCTTGCGAACTCAAGCGGGCAGATGGGATTCAACTTTGCCGAAAATGACGACGCAAACTATGAGGTGATGAAAGAGCGCATTTACGATGCGGCTAAAAAGCAATTCCGCCCGGAGTTCATCAACCGCTTTGACGACCTCATTGTCTTCCGACGCCTCACCCAAAAAGATCTGGAGCGCATCGTCGGGCTGGAGACAGACAAATTGATCCGGAGGCTGTCCGACAAGCAGATACAGCTCACCCTCTCGCCGGAGGTGGTCCGGATGATCGTGGAGAAAGGAAGCGACGTGCAGTACGGCGCGCGCCCGATCAGGAGAGCCATTGAGACGCTGCTGGAAGATCCCATAGCCGAGGCTATGCTGCGCGGAGACCTGACACCCGGCCAGAGCTCTGAAGTGGAGCGCAAGAGCGGGACGGATTCCGCCATCGTCTTCCGGAACACGCGCAAGGTTCTCCCCCGGGAGGACCAGGCTGCTCCGAGCCGGAAGGCGACGAAAAAAGCGACGACTCGACGCTCCCCTGCTGCAAAAACCCGCGCGACGACAGCGACCCGCTCCCGCCGCAAAAAAGATTGAAATCTGTGGGATATTGCGTAGAATGAGAGCATGAGGAGACCTCCGATACCAGGACTTGTCTTAGCGGACAGCTGGCTGACGCCGTATGAGCAGGTCATCAAGATGCGCCTGCGGCTGTACGACAGCCGAATGGAGGCTTTCGCGCGTCGGTACGGGAGCTTGGAAGAAGCGGCTCGCGGCTATGAACGGATGGGGTTCACGCGCGATGCTGCGACAGGTGAATGGGTGTATCGGGAATGGGCGCCCGGTGCGCGCGGGCTCTGGCTGATCGGCGACTTCAATGGCTGGAATCGTGAAACCCACCCGCTGCAGCCGGACGACGAGGGAATTTGGAGTCTGCGCCTGCCGGCGCATGCGCTGCACCACGGCGAGCGGGTAAAAGTGCATGTGCTGGGGGCCGATCTGCAGCGTCACGACCGCATACCGGCCTGGATTCGCTACACGCAACAAGACCCGCAGACCTACGATTATGCCGGCGTGTTGTGGGCGCCTGACCAGGCTTACGCATGGAAGAACACGCGGTGGACGCCGGCTCGCGTGCGGGAGCCCATCATTTACGAGGCCCACGTGGGCATGGCCGGAGAGGAAGCCCGGCTGCACAGTTACGCGGAGTTCACGCGCGACGTTCTGCCCCGCATAGCGGCGCTTGGCTACAACGCCGTGCAGCTCATGGCCGTGCAGGAGCATCCGTATTATGGCTCCTTCGGTTATCATGTTTCCTCCTTTTTTGCACCCAGCAGCCGATTCGGCACCCCGGAAGAACTCAAGGAACTCATTGACACGGCGCACGGGCTGGGGCTGGCCGTGCTGCTGGACGTGGTTCACTCGCACGCCGTCAAGAACGTGGCGGAGGGGTTGAACAACTTTGACGGTTCGGGGGGACAGTACTTCCACGCGGGCGAAAGGGATGCCATGCACCCCGATTGGGACAGCTGCCTCTTCGATTACGGACGCGAAGAAGTGCAGATCTTCCTGCTCAGCAACCTGAGGTGGTGGCTGGAGGAATACCGTTTTGACGGCTTTCGGTTCGACGGAGTCACGAGCATGCTCTACCTGCACCACGGGCATGAACCCTTTACGGACCTGGGATGCTACTACAACGATCGTGTGGACGGCGACGCCGTCACGTACTTGCAACTGGCCACCACCCTCGTGCAGCGCGTGCGACCGGGAGCCATTCTGGTGGCGGAAGACATGAGCGGGATGCCCGGCATGTGCCGACCGGTGGATGAGGGGGGACTCGGCTTTACACACCGCCTGGCCATGGGATTGCCGGATTATTGGATCAAGCTTCTCAAGGAAAGGAAAGACGAAGAGTGGAGCATGGGTGACATGTGGTACACGCTTATCAACCGACGCTACGGCGAACCGAATATCGCCTATGCGGAAAGTCACGACCAGGCGCTGGTGGGGGATAAGACGATATCTTTCCGCCTGATGGACGCAGAGATGTACACGCACATGGCGATCGACCGGCAGAGTCTCATCATCGACCGCGGGATTGCGCTGCACAAGATGATACGGCTGGTGACGCTGGCGGCCGGCGGAGAGGGCTGGCTGAACTTCATGGGCAACGAATTCGGTCACCCGGAGTGGATCGACTTCCCGCGCGAGGGAAACGGAAACTCTTACCAGTACTGCCGGCGCCAATGGAGTCTGGTGGATAATCCCAACCTGCGCTACCGCTTTCTGAATGCGTTTGACGCCGCCATGCTGCGTCTGACGCGTGAATGCGACCTGCTGGGCAGCGCCCCGGCACGACCGCTCAACATGGATGAAACGAATCGGGTGATGGCCTTTGAGCGCGCCGGCATGATCTTTGTGTTTAACTGGAATGGGGAGCAGGCTCTGCCGGATTACCGGCTTCCCGCGCCGGAGGCGGGTGAGTGGGAAGTGGCTCTGGATTCCGACGCCGCCGAGTTTGGAGGATACGGGCGACAAGACGCCAAAGTTCGCCACCTGACGGATGCGGACGGAGGCATTCTGCTCTACCTGCTGCCGCGCACGGCCATGGTTCTCCGCCGGTCGGCAGAGCAGTGATTGTGGGCGGATCGGAATTGCTGACAAAAATGGGAACTGAGCAGAACCAGACGATCCACCGAATGGACGACGTGCTAGCCAGCCAGGTGGCGGCAGGAGAAGTCGTGGAGCGGCCGGCATCCGTCATCAAGGAACTCGTGGAGAACAGCATCGACGCCGGCGCTCACGCCATTCGCGTGGAGATTGCTCGCGGCGGTATCGCCAGCATCAAAGTCACTGATGACGGCGCCGGCATGAGTCGGGAAGATTTGGCGATGTGCCTGCAGCGGCACGCCACGAGCAAACTCACTTCTCTGGAAGATCTCTACGATATTCGGCAGCTCGGCTTTCGCGGAGAAGCCCTGCCCAGCATTGCATCGGTGGCGCACATGAAGCTCACGACGCGGCGAAAAGAGGATGTGGAAGGCTCCCAGCTCGCCTGCCACGGCGGCGAGGAAGAGGAAATCCGCTCAGCCGGATGCCCTCCCGGCACGTGCATTGAGGTCAGGGAGCTTTTCTATAACACGCCGGTGCGTCGAAAGTTCTTGAAGAGCATCGAAACGGAGGGGGGCCACGCCGAAGAACAGGTGCGGCTCCACGCGCTGGCCTTTCCCGATATACGATTCACACTGGTGCGCGACGGGGAGACGGTATTCGACGTGGCCGCTACCGACGACATGCGCCAGCGCATCGCGGAATTGGGTTCGCTCTCAGCCGCGGGGGAACTCCTGCGCATACGTCCTGCAACGGGTTTGGGAGTGCATGTCGAGGGATTTCTGACCCCGCTGACAGCCGCGCGACGGAACCGGAAAGAGCAGTACGTCTTTCTCAACGGGCGAGCCATCGAGGACAAGCTGGTGTCGCGAGCTGTGCGGGACGGATACGGAGGATTCCCGACCGGCGTTCATCCCGGATACTACCTGTACCTGGAGATCGAGCCGGCGCTCGTGGATGTGAACGTGCACCCGGCCAAGCGAGAGGTCAGATTTCGCCGCCCCGCAGAGTTGACGGCAACCCTGATTGACGCCGTGGCCTCCACCCTGGCGGAACACGCCCGAGGCCGCCTCACCGATGAAAAGACGGCTCAACCTGCGGCAGAGCCCGACGCACCGCCAACGCCCCCAACCGAACAGTCCGCCACGACACCCCTGCCCAAACCGAAACCCATCGCCACGGCGGGAGCCGGTCCAGCATCTGCGCGCGGGGCGTCCCCCGAGCTGCATGTGCCGGCTCAACCCGAAACGCCTGTCCACAAACTACGCCTCATCACGGAACCGGTGCAAGGGGAGATACCTCTGCCGGCGGAGACGCCCGACGGGGGGGAGAAAACCAGAGATGAAGCGAGTTCAGGCTTTCGCTTTCTGGGGATCCTGCGCAAGCAATACGCCCTCTTTGAAAACGCGGACGGGCTGGTTCTGCTCTCGATTCGGGCAGCTCGTGAGCGCATTCTGTTTGAACGACTCGCGGACGCTGGCCGACGTGTCATACCATCCCAGCAACTGCTTGCTCCTGCGCTGATTGAGATCGACGCGAGAGATATCGGGCTGGCGCTTGAATTGCAGCCGCTCTTTCATCAAGCCGGTTTTCGAGTGTCCCTCTTCGGGAAAAAGACGTTGCGTGTCGAGGCCATACCGATTTTCCTGTCGCTCCACGAAATCGAGGATTTTATCAGTGAACTCATCAGCTCCTTCAGCGCAGGCGAAACGAGAGCTAAACGCAATCGTGACCCCTACGAGCTCTTCGCCATCCGATTGGCCCACCAGTACGTGCGCAAGGAAGATATGAGCGGGTGGCTGAGCGAACCCATGCCACTGCTGCGCGACCTGCTGCATTGTGAAATTCCCTATTGCACCCCGCGAGGCAAGCCAACCATGATTCCCCTGGCTTACAGCGAAATTCAGCGCCGTTTCCAAGCCCAGTAAAATAGAAAAGTCTGCGATGATGAAACGTGTTGCCCTGATCGCGCTCGTGACTCTCCTGCTCATTGAAAACAGCGCCTTGCAACGCCTCAATGAGCCGGGAATGCCCCTGCCCGACTTCCTGAACGCCCTGCGATACAGCCTCCCCGCCGGATTGCATGCGGCCGCCATCCTGATCGCGGCGATGTGCAACGGCGCCATCATCATGATGGGCATGTATTCCTGCATCAGGACACAACGCGAGCTGAAAGAATACCGCGCCGCGTGCGCCACTTTCTCTGACCGCCTGGCCCGCGCTTGCATGTGGTGCGGTTGGCTGCCTTTGCTCTGCTACACCTTCATGGGATTTAACCCGGGCGGCTCCCTGTCCGTGACGCTTTATTTCCTGGCGCTTATGGTTTCTTACACACTCCTGCATCACCTGCGGACACATTACCTTGCCGCCCTCGCCCTCACCGTCGTAACCGTCGGCCTCACCATTGGCATGGGACCCCTCTTATCGCCGGGTCATGCGCTCACCTACTTCATCCTGGGACTCTGCGCGGCCTGGTCTGTCGTCACCATGCGCTACTCACGGTTGAGTTTTCAGGCGGGACTCAACGAGACTCGGCAGACGGCGATCCTCCGCCGGATTACAGCCATGAAACGCTGGTGCATTGCGCCCATCGTGCTTTTGGCAGCGCTTGACACATGTACACGTGAGAGCTTTTCCGACCTCAGCGGCGCAGACCGGGGCAATGCTGCGCTTTGCTGCATCATCCAGATCACGCTGTTGGCGCTCATCGGCAGTCTGATGCTCGGGAGTCGCCGGGGCGGCAACAAAATCCCCCGTTCCGCAGAACGGAACGAGGGATCTGAAAACCGCTAAACCGGCGGGAATATCATCACACGGCGGCCGCGCGAATGATAGCCGCGAAGGAATCAGCCTTCAGCGCAGCTCCACCCACCAGTGCGCCGTCAATATCCGGTTGGCTCATCAGCTCCGCCGCATTCCCCGGCTTCACCGACCCGCCGTACTGAATACGCACCCGGGCGGCGGCATCGGCTCCGAAGATGGTCTCCACCACACTGCGGATGAATGCGTGAGCAGACTGAGCGTCCGCCGCAGAAGCCGTCTTGCCCGTGCCGATAGCCCACACCGGTTCATAAGCAATGACGAGGCCGGCCACCTGCTCCGGGGAGAGCCCCGCCAAACCGTCGGTTACCTGAGTACGCAAAACCTGCTCGAGCTGTCCGCTCTCGCGCTGTTCAAGAGTTTCACCGATGCAGTAAATGGGGATAAGCCCGGCGGACAGAGCTTTGTGGATCTTCTTGTTGATGTAGGCATTGGACTCACCGTGGTACTGGCGGCGTTCACTGTGCCCCAACACAACGTAGCGGCAACCGAGTTCCGTGAGCATCGCCGTGGAAATCTCGCCCGTGAAGGCGCCATTGTCGTGATCGCTCACATCCTGAGCGCCCACGCCCAGACAGCTGCACCCGTTCAAAGTCTCCACCACGGCCGGAATCGTGACAAAAGGAGGCACCACCACCTTCTCCACGCCTTTGCAATCACAGAGTTTTTCCTCTTTGAATGCGGCCAAAAACGCCCGGGCCTCCGATGGGCCGATATTCATCTTCCAATTTGCTGCAATAATCGGTGTACGTGACATAGTTGTGTGTATGATGTTGTTCTGCTCGTTAGGAAACGAAGTGAGTACAGACTACCGCGACGCCGGGTGCAAGTCAAGCCCAAACATGCCGTGAAGCGCGTCGGATTTCGCGGCGCGCCCGGCCCCGACACACCGACCGTGGTACGGCCCGGTTCGGTGGATAAACCGACGGATTTCCGGGGGATCTTCCTCCGAAGAGAGGAAAGCAAACAACCCGAGGACAGCACAATTAAAAACATTTATATTTAACTATTTATGTATATACCATTGAATGGTAGCGGCATGAAGAAAAATGGTTATAGCGGCTCAAAAAAAATTATTGACAAATCAAGTTAGATTGAGAATAATGGAGTTGCTTACTGGATAATACAGCTGCACCACCATCTATGACTAAAAAATCGCCACGACAATATCTTGATAAGAATCTCACCCGCTACACCAGAGAGAAGACCTCTTTCCAGGGATGGCGGGTATGCATCAGCCGTCAGGGAACGATGTTCACGCGCTACATACCGGACCGGGCATACGGCGGGGAGGCGGAAGCCAAGCAGGCGGCGTTGGCGCTTCGTGATGAAGTGCTGGCAGCCATAGCTGTTCGCCCCGCAAAGGAAGTGCTTGAAGAGTACCGGTTGAAGTTCCAGCGCACCTCGACTAAAAAAGACGAGCCGGAGAAGGAAAAGTCCTGAAACAGTTTTTGTCCGTTAGTTCTTAAGACAACGCGGAATCGGGCAACCGGTTCTGCGTTGTTGATTTTACCGGGAAACGACGTTGATCGAGCAGCGCGGCTTGTCGGAAGCGAGTATCCGCTTTATAAAAGAACTCATGCGACGCCGGGTGATGCCGGGGATAGCCTTGAGCATGCGCTCCGAATAATCCACGCCGAGTCCCAGCAGGAGATCCAAAGCCATACCGGATGCACGGCGAGCGGGAGACTGAAGGCTCATCAGGGCGGCGGAAAGCGCCGTAGCCTTCGCACGCTGAAGTTCTTCCGAAGAAATCGAGCGATCGGCGATACTTTGCAGGACCTCAAGCAGCGAATTCCGAGCCGTGGCAAGCAGCTCCGGAGAGGTCTCAAGTTCAAAAAAGATGCAACCGGTCTCCACACCCTGCATCAGCGACGAACCGACGTGATACACGAGTCCCTGCTTCTCCCGCAATTCTGAGTAGAGCGGGCCGGCCATATCCGAACACCATTCATCAAACAAGGCCAACAGCGGCTGATCCCGGTGCCGCAACGGCAAGCCCGGGAGCGCCAGAGCAAAAGCGGCTTGGCAGACGGGCTCAGCCGGGCTGCAAGTCTTTTTGAGGGAACGCATGGGCGGAGGCGTTCCCGCCCCCACGGCCGACCCGGCCGGCATCTCGGAAAAAGCGCTTTCAACCGCCTGCATCATGCGATCTGCGTCAATATCACCCACGAGACTCAAAACGCTGTTACGTCCGCAAAAGAGCCGGTTATGCTCAGCGCGCAAGACGGACGGGGTAAGGCGTTTCACACTTTGAAGCGTACCCATGGGAGACAGACCGTAGGAGACCGAGCCAAAGCAGAGCTTGCGCAACTCGCGGCGAGCAACGCTGACGGGAGCCTGCATGTCCTCCCTCAAACAAGCGAGTTGATCCTGACGTGCGGTCTCAACCGTACGATCATCAAAGACAGGATGCAACGCAACATCGGCCAGAAGTTTCAGCATATCGGGAGCATCTTGAGGCAAACAGCGCAGGGACAAAACGAGGCTGTTGTTGCCGGAAGAGGAATCCAACGAGGCGCCGACGCCCTCCACCTCCGCGGCGATCTGCTCAGCCGTGCGCGTGGCAGTCCCCTGCGGAAGCGCCTCGGCCATCAGCATTGAAACGCCTGAGCGAGCTGCGGATTCTGCCCGACAACCGGCTCCCACGGCCAGCGCCATGTAGACCAAGGGACATTGAGGATCCCGCTGGACAACACAACGCAAGCCGTTGGAGAGGGTATGCAGGCGAGGTGTCAGCAACCTGCTGCCGCGCGCGCGACGGGCCGCTGACTTGTTGGAACCGACGGGATCCACGCTCACTTCGGTCACGGTGTGGGCGAGCAGGTATTGGCGGGCCACGCGGCGGAGGTCATCCGGGGTCACCTGCTCCAGAGCCTCATTCCACTCATCAAATGCGCTCACGCAGTGGGAAGCGCACCAGGTAGCCGTCAGCACCTCAGCCGCCGAGGCAATGGTGGCAAGATCCTTCAAGCGCTGCACGGCGCAGCGTTTTTTGACGCGCGTGAGAAGCGCCTGCAAATCCATATCGGGGAGAGACTTCACGTATTCCAGCAAAGCGTCGCGTAAAGCGTCGCGCCGGTCGCGATCAACATCCGCTCGGATCACCAAGGCTCCCTGCCCTGATTCAACGGGGATAACGTAGGCGGCCGTATCGTGCGCTATGGCTCGCACATCGTGGAATTCCCGCTCCAGAAGAGCCGAACGGCCGCTGCCAAGGATGGCAGCCAGCAAACTGATCGCGGGCATATCAGGGTGGTCACGAGGCGGTATACTCCAGGCCAGACAGAGAGAGCTGGTACTCTGAGCAAACTCACGACGGCACAGGCGCGAGCCCCAGCGACGGGGTTCCGGCGAGCAGGAGGGAGGGACAAAGGCGCGGGGCGGGATATCTCGGGTCTCCTTCTGAAGAGCGGCAAACACCTGCCCCGCATTGACATCCCCCACGACGCAGAGGAACATGTTGCCCGGCACGTAGCGCTCTGCGTGGTAGCGAAGCAGGTCCTCGCGCGTCAGCTTGTCAAAAATCCCCCGCAGACCAATTACCGGGAAACGGCAGGGATTCACCTTGAAAAGAGTTTCAGCGAGGGCGCGTTGCACGGCCTCCTCGGGGTCATCGGCGCACATATCCATTTCACGGCGGATGACGTCGCGCTCTTTTTCCCACTCACTCGTCGGGAAAGAAGGATGGAAGGTGAGCTGCACGAGACAATGCAGAAAATTGCGCCAATGCTGAGCGGGGCCGTCAATATGAAAAACAGTGTTGCGCGTGCTGGTATACGCATTCCAAATGCCTCCGTGAGCCGATACGTATTCATTCAAACGGGCGGCATCCATTTCAAGCGTTCCCTTAAAAACCAGATGCTCGACCAAGTGAGAAATGCCGCTCCCGGCATACACTCCCTCCAACGCAGAGCCGGCGCCCACCCCCATGCGCAAAGCAACAAAGGGGGCATCCTTGCGCTCCCACACGAGCAGCGTCAACCCGCTGTCACAGGTGTAGAGCTGAACATCGCGCGATAACATAAGCAGCAAAAACTACGTGGGTTCAGGGTCGCACATTTCACTCCGCAAGGAACGAACGGCCTCTCCCCCCACCAAAGCTTCTCCGAGAGCGAAACCGAACTCCAGAGCACACGCGGGGCCCATAGCCGTGATGAGGTGCGGGCCGGTCACGACGGGACGTTGCACGAATGCGGCAACCGCGGAAACCGCCTCCACCACATCCTCCGCGGGGTAGCACGTAACCTCCTGTCCGGATTCCAACACGCCGGCGGCTGCCAACACCATGGGAGCGGCGCAAATGGCCGCTATGAGTTTTCGAGGACGAAGCTCGTGCATTTGGCGCAGGAGGGTGAGTAATGACTCATTGCGACTGAGTTGCCACGAGGCCGGTCCCCCCGGCAAAACGATGCCGTCGTAATCCCGGGCAGAGGCGGCGGGAAGTTCGATGTCCGCCAGGATGCTGAGTCCATGCGCGCCACGCACCGGGTTTTGACCGACAGCCGCCACAGTCACCTGCACGCCAAGCCGCCGAAGGATATCCACCGGAGCGGTGAGCTCGATTTCTTCAAAGCCGGGCGCCGCGATAAAAAGGATCTTTTTGATTGCAGAACTCATGGATTATGATGATAACCAATCCCCGCCTGTTAGTCAACTGTATCATGCGCGAAAACGACCTCCCACTGACACAAAATTCCGGACAGCGAAAAGCTCCACTCCCCCGAAACGGGCGAGTGGAGCCGGAAGAAAGGGAAACGCCCGAATCAGAAGCTCCAACGAACGGCAGAGCTGAATGTCCACCCATTGTAGCAATCGGCGCCCTGTTCGCGGGCTGTGGTATATTCAGCCCCCAGCATGAACTTGAGTGCATTTTTATCCTTCGCAGAAGCATAAAAATTGGCGCCGAAGTAAAACGCGTTTATGCTGTCCACCCACTGCGGGGCAAGAGTCTGGGTGCAGATGTAGCGGTCGGATGCGAGCTTACAGGCGGCATGTCCCGTCATGCCCGTGTAGCGAAAGATAAGATCTACATGAGGAGACAGGGCAAACATGGGTTGGAGCTGAATGCCGATGTTATTGGTACCCTTGCCCGTTTCCTGTTCAAAAGCGGCTACCAGATTGGAAAGGAAGTGGAAGCGACCATGCTTGAACTCGTAACCGAGGGAGACGGCATCCTGGAAACCGAGACCGAAGTAATTGGCGCCGGGGTTATGCTGATTGTGATAAGCGTTATCAAAATCGTGCAAATACTGGGCTGAGAGGGTATGATAACCGGAATCCGTGACCCTGAATTGATGGGAAGCGCCGAGGATGGCAAAGCATTTATCCTCCCAACCGAACTCACCGGAAAATCCCCGACCATCCGTATACTCATCCGTATGGGAGGGATTTTTGGTGGCGCTGGCGCGGTCATTCGCCATGAGTTGAAGATAGATCTTGTTCTTTTTGTCCGGGGCGTACGTTACATCAATGCCCCAGTTGGAATCCTGAGCGAATTGATTGGAAATGAGCGAGCGCTCAATGCAGGGGATGGAGGAACTGGGGATGGAATAATCAGTTGTGAAAAGCGATTTAATCTTGCCGAGTTGAACGCTCAATCCCTTCACGGACTTCAAATCCTTCTTGATCCACAGCTCAAAAAGGCTGGTGTACGTGTAATTCTTTTTGGTGCGACCGCCCTTGAACGTTTCTCGCTCAGGCAATCCTCCCAGGCGAACCCAAGTGCGGAATGTGGTAGCTCCCTTGAAATCCGCCGTGAGCCCCACCCACGAACGCCGAAACTCCTGATTGACCGGGGAAGCGCCTTCCTTCAGGCGGAGGCCATTGCTGCCATTGGGTTGAACGGCAGCCAACTGGAATTGCTCGAGCCAGGAAAGTTTCACCTTGCGGACGAAGCCATCCGGTTTTTCATAGAGAACGAGAGCCTTCTTCACGTCGGAGACCAGAGCATCCGCCTTCTCCGTGAAGGTCGCGCCCAGAGCCTGGGTGCTGAGCAAGAGAGAGCCTACGGCAAAAAAAGCTGTCCTTTTCATCGTCGATTGTCGGTGCGGTGGAATCTCAATGCAGCTTGGAAAGCAGGGTCTTCTGGTCAAGAATGCTCATGTAGGGCTGGTACTCGATGCCGGCTTCCATGATGTAGAGCGTGAGCAGCCGTTTCACGACACTGAGCAGCTTCTCCGGTTCCCATGGCTTGTCCACGTAGTTGTCCACCTGCCCCTCATTGATGGCATTGATGGTGTCGGCATGCGTCGCCTGCCCCGTGAGCAACATCTTCTTTGTATGCCGAAAGCGACGATCGTTCGCTATCTTCGCCAGCAAATCCGTCCCGGTTTCTCCGGGCATGACCTGGTCGGAGATGACAACGGCAACGTGATTGCCTTCAGAGTCGATCTGGTCAAGCAAGCGCATGCAGTCTGCCGTGCCGGAGGCATCCTCCAGACGTACAAGCGGGGTGAGCGGGCGCAGGTCGCGCAACACGGAATCCAGCACCTCAGGCTGGTCGTCCACACAGATGATGTTAATCGTTTCCATGGATTTGAGTGGTGGGTAGGTTAATAGTGAATGAAGTGAGTTGATGATTGCTGTGAAGTTCGATGGTGCCGTTGTAGCTGTCCACGAGGCGGCGAACGATGGAGAGCCCGAGGCCGAGCCCGAAGTCGAGACCTTTTTTCTTCGTGGTAAAGCTGGGCTGGAATATCTTTTCGCGGAGGTCCTCCGGTATCTCGGGACCGTTGTTGGAAATGGTGACGGCAACGTAGTCGGTGGGGAGCAGCTCCAGCCCCTCGGCGTGCAAGGGCGTGGTCCGGATGGTGATGGTGGGTTCCGGGGTGCCATCCTGCTGCATGGCGTCGCACGCATTGTTGATGATATTGGTCCAGATCTGGACGAGTTCCGTGGGATCGGCCGTGATGGTCGGGAGTTGCTCGTGCAGTTCGGTGCAGACCCGTGTCTTCTTCACTTTATTCGCCAGCAAATTCAATGCGTCGCGCACCGACTGATTCACGTCCACGCCTCCCTCGCGTGAACTCGTGCCCCCGCCGAGCAGCTTCACCGCCCGCACGATGCCGGAAGCGTGCCGCGCCGCCATCTGCAGGTCACGCAGATCATGCCCCAGTTCCCAAAAGCGGTAGTTCTTCTTGAGGTTCTTGACAAATCGGGAGCCCAGCTTGGAGAGGTCTTCCGGCTCCTTCGCGATGTGAGCCAACACTTTCGCAGCCTCCTGCGGCAGATTCAGCTCCCGCTCAAATTGACGGGCCTTCGTCCGTATGTCAGCCGCCGAGACGAAGGTATCGTCCTCGTAGCCGAACCGGAAGAGTTGCGCGTTCTGCGGCTCGTCCTCGTGGAGATAGTTGGAGAGGTTGTCCGCCACAAAATCGGTGCGCCGTGAGATGACGCCGACGGCGTTGTTGAGTTCGTGGGCGATGCCGGCGGAGAGCTGACCCAGGGTGGAGGCCATCTCCGCACGCTGCAGGAGGCGCACCGCTTCCTCCTTCTCGGAGACGTGGGTGAAGATGCGGCTGTTGCGCGCCGCGAGCTCGTGCACAAGCACAGGGGTAAACTGTCGTTCCAGACTGCCGTACTTCTCCGGCTCCACCGCCTGCGTCGTATCGTCGATATACGCCACCTCGGCGTCCTCCAGCGCAACGATGTGGTAGCTACTGTGGTAGGAGCGTGAGAAGAAGGATTGCACGCAGACGTAGGAGCGCGGCTCAGCGCGAAAGACCTCCTGACCGCGCACCTGGGTCTCATCCGGCAAATGGCTTCCCTCAAAATTATCCGTGCGACGGTAGGCGACAAAGACGCCTCGCAGTACGAGATAGAGGCGATGGCACTCTTCATCCTGCCTCACCAGCACCTCCCCGGCGGGCACCGCGAGGATGCGGTCCGGGTCCGTAAAATAGACCCGGTTCACCCGCTTGAGCGGACGCATGATTTCATCCGGCAAAGAGATCATGAGAGGCAAGTTACATAGCGAAGAACCCGATGCCTTGCAGGAAGTACATCAGTATGAAAGTGATGGCCAGACCGAGGAGGCAGAGGATCGTGCCGGAGATGGCCATCCCTTTCTGCTCCACCAACCCCGTCGCGTATGCCAACGCATTCGGCGGGGTGGAGATCGGCAGGGCCATGCCCAACGAGGAGGCGAAGGCTATCGAGCAGAGCAGACCTATCGCGCCTGCGTCGTCCATGCTGCCCGACTGCACCATCGCGCCCGCCACACCGGCGAGGATGGGCATGAGCAACGAGGCCGTCGCCGTGTGGCTCATGAAGGTTGCCATGAAGAGGCAGATGAATCCCGCGCCGACCATCAGCACCGTCGGATTCCACGTGCCGAACGGTATGGCGTCGATCATGTCCTTCGCCAATCCCGTCTCCTGTAGCGCGACGCCGAGAGCGAAGCCGCCGGCAACCAGCCAGAGCACGTCCCAACTCATCGCCTTGAGGTCTTCCTTGGTAATCACCTTGGTCGCAGCAAAGACGGCAATGGGGATGATGGCGATTGTGTTGGAATCCAACCCGAGTTTCAAAATGTCGCTGAAACACCACAAACCGATCGTGACGGCGAAGGTGGCGTAAACGACAATGGCCTTCGGGGTCTTGAGGAACGTGCCCCCCACCTCGAGCTTGAGCTCCTTCTGCTGCGTCGGGAACATCTTGACGAGGATGACCCAGCCCACCAGAAGCATCACGATGACGAACGGAACTCCAAAGAGCATCCACTTGCCGAAGGTGATGGTGAGGCCCATGTCCTGCATCGCCTTGAGCGCAATGGCATTCGGCGGTGTTCCGATGGGGGTGCCGATGCCGCCGATGTTCGCAGCAATCGGGATGCAAAGAGCGATCGCTGCACGTCCGCGGTCTTCCGGCGCAAACAGAGCCAGCACCGGCGTGAGGATGGCGAGCATCATGGCGGCGGTCGCCGTGTTGCTCATGAACATGGAGAAGAGCGCCGTCACCACCATGAGCCCCAGCATCACAAACTTCGGGTTCGTGCCGAACGGTTTGAGCAACACCTTCGCCAGGTTGATGTCCAGACGATACTTCGTTGCCGCCGCGGCGAGGAAAAAGCCCCCGAGGAAGAGGATGATGATCGGGTCGGCGAAGGTGGCCATGGTGCTCTTCTGCTGCATCACGTTGACGAACTTGAGCGAGGAAATGCGCGAGGAAACGGAGGAATCATAGAGGTGGTGGTGTGCATCGCGCAGTTGCTGCGCCACGGCGGTCTCCCCTTTCTTCTCCGCCTTCTCACTGTAATCCATGAGCTGGAACCCCAGCGTCATGAGCACCTCGTTCTTGTTCAAATTCGTCTTTTTCTTGAGTCGTGCATTCACGCTCTCCTGAATCTGCTTCACCTTCTCCGGAGTCACCGCGCCGTTCGGTCCGATCGCATCCTGTACAATGGCATTCACGGCGGATACGTCATAGCGATCCGGTCTCAGGAACGTGAGGGCTTGGTTCGATATACCCAACAAGGCAATGGCGATCACCAAGGTCGATGTCGTCCAAATCGGAATCGGTTCAAGAATCCACATCAACGCCGCAAAGAGGAACAAGGCTACCACCCGCGCCTGTACATAGTTGATGGGCACCCCGAGGGTCTCAAACGGTATAAAAAGCATGCTCAAACTGATGACGAGCGCGATGACAATCTTGAGGCAATTCTTCTGGGTAGTACTCATGACGTAGGTAGCTGTTCGTTGGGTTGGCGAAAAATTCCGAGAGAACCACCTGTTATCGCGTAGGCATCCAGGCAACCCTCCCTCACTTTCTCGCAGGTCTAGGGTACTACATTTTTTCAAAAATTGCAAGTACGATGCGCATCCCTCACCACATCTGTCCACACCCGTCCCAAGAAAAACGCGCTTCCAACAGGCGGAGGAGGCGGATGCCTCCTATTTACGATTTGGGAAATTAGCGCGCCGTTCGGCGCGGGATATGCAATGCGCAAAGCGAGCGACGGTCGTAAGGTCGATTAGCCAGCCCGCAGGGCTGCCCCGCAGGGACGAAAACTGCCGACGGCTGTAAGGCAGTTTGGCCAAAAGCACAGCTGTTGCCCCGCAGGGGTGAGGAGTCGTGAGGCGACTCCGAAGCAAAGCTCGTGAGGCGAGCTTGAGGCAAGCATTGGTGATGGGGAAAATCATGAACCTTGTTTAGTTAGAGAGGTTATTAGTTACGCTATGCCGTCTTGCAGGCATTGCAAAATTTCGTTCCGCATTTCCGTGCGTAGCACGCTAATTTTCAACATCGTCCATCGTCCATAGGCACCTCCGGTGCCTGCGGCCCCGTGTAGGGCGCCTTGTAAATCGTAAATGGCAAACGCATTTCCTATTTCCTCGCCACGACGATCAGATGATATCGGTGATCAGCTTTGCCAAAATGGTCATGAGGATCAGTGCGGCGGGATAGGCCGTGGAATAGGCGATGACAGGCTCCTGGCGATCCGTTTTGGCGGTGATGGCTCCCAAAGCCGGTGTGGACGTCATGCTGCCGCAGATGCCGCCGAGGGTCTCGTCCAGCTCCATGTGGAAAATGCGCCGGGCAACGATGAACGAGATCACCATGGGCAGGAGGGTGATGGCTGCGCCTACGAAAAACATCGTGGCTCCTTGTTCGCGCAAAGTTTCCACAAGAGAGGCCCCTCCCTTCACTCCCGCCCCGGCAAGGAAGAAGACGAGCCCCAGCTCCATGAGCAACACTCGAGAATTGCGCGGTATGTACCCGATGAGCGGTCCCACTTTCCCGAAGTGTCCCAAAATCAGCGCTACCACCAGTGGTCCGCCGGCTATGCCCAGTGAAAATCCTCCGCCTTCTCCCAATCCCAATTGAACCTTTCCCAGCAGGATGCCCAACATCAGCCCTCCCACGAGCGATACGACGTCAGCCGCGTTGATAGCTGTGCTGCGATGTCCGCATTCAATCTTAAAACTCTCGATGGCCGGCGGCAATCCTACAACGCGTAGTACGTCGTTGCGCAAGATCTCCGTGTCAGCCGTGGGAATAAAGGTGACTCCCAGCCTCGTGATGCGCGAGACAACGATGCCGTAGCTTCCCAAGGTGTCCAGTTGTCGTAGAGTTTTGTTGCACATTTCGTGCGAGAGGACGATGAGCTCCGCCCGCTCATCCGCATAGTAACGAGGGTGGCGACCCGACGGTTGGATGATGTGTCCCAAACACGAGGCATCTCGCTCTAAATCCTCGCTTTCACCCACCATGAACACCTCCATGCCCTCGACAAAGGTATCGTTATCCCGCAACGGCTGTAAGGTCTCCCCCTGCACGATGCGCGTGATGCGGCTGCGTAGTTTTCGCTCGCCGGCGAAGCTTCCGATGTGCATCCCGAACGCTTCCGGATTCACCACCTGCACGATACGCGCGCATATGCCGTGAGCATCGACCTCACGAGCAGAAGCCGTCGCCCATTCTCGGTGTCCAAGGAGCCGCGGCAGCAACTGCACAAAAAGCACAACGCCGATCACTCCAAACGGGTAGGCCACGGCATAGCCGATGTTGACACCGCTCGCCGCATTCCCCTGCGATTCGATGGCTGCCGCCAGCGCAGGGGTGCTCGTGCACGCCCCGGCAAACAGTCCGGCTACCGTCCCGGAATCCATGCCGAACAATTCACCGAGTCCCCATGCCGTGAGCCACGCCACCCCCACCACAAGCGTCGATAAAAGCACGAGTTGTTTTCCCCTGCTCTTCAGTGATGCAAAAAATCGGTTCCCTACCCCCAACCCGACGCAGTAAACGAAAATCGCCGTCCCCACATCGGCCACCCCTTCCGGCGTCCGCAGTCCAAAATGTCCTGCCGCCAAAGCCGCAAACAAAACCCCTGAGCTCCCCAAACTGATCCCCTTGATGCTGATGTTTCCAAGCGCAAGCCCTACAAACAGGACGAGAAACAAAACGAAGGCAGGGTTCTCAAAAATGCTCATGGGCGGGATTCTACCACCCCTCTCCCCACTTGACAAGTTTTGCGTACAACCCCGGGGCAAACGCAGGGCGTTTGCCTATTACGATTTACAAGGCGCCCGACGGCCCCGTGCAGGGCGCACGCGAAGCGGGCGGTAAGGGCGATTGGACAAAAGCGCAGCTTTTGCCCGCAGGGCGAGTAGGCAATGGGGTGCCTACGAGTCAAGGCGCCCGACGGCCCC
>CANQAC010000028.1 GCA_947589345.1 uncultured Akkermansia sp. | reverse complement strand
ATAGGCGCCCCGAGCGTGAGCAGGGCGAGGTAGCGCGAGGTGAGCTGGTAAGTCTTACCGGTGCCGGCAGAGGCGGCAATGGAACATCCTGTAACAAGTGCAGACATAGTTGAAAATTTGAAGGGTTATTTGGAAGAGAGACCGCAAACGTCGCGCAGATGATCGTCGATAGCGGGAGTGCCGAAGGAAAGGAAATCTCTGGTTGAATCATAGGGTGTTTCGCCGAAGTCTTCACGGGAGTACAGGCAGAGTCCGCGACGAATAAGGTCGATCGCCTGCCTAGCGGTTTCTATTCCATCTTCAATGACATTTTCCGGTATTTCTTTCTTGGTAAATTTGAAGGTATTATACTCGACATTTTTGCCGCGCGGAAGGTTATAATAAGCAAGTTCCGGCAAGGTGGTACCGAGCTTCTTAAGCTGCCTGAGCGCGTGTGCATACAGTGGGAGTTGCACTTCTACCCAACGTTTTACTGCGCCTCCCCCTCCGAGATACAGAGGGAAATTTTTCATCCTTTCTTTGAATAGATCTTCCTGAGTGGCGACCAAATGCTTCTCCTTCGGCGGCGAGCCACTTGTCTTGTAATCGATGATGCGGTAGATTTTTTTGTCGGGATTGTAATCCACGCGGTCGATGATCATTTTGAGGTGAGCGAGCGAGCCGTCCGGCAGATCGAGCTCGGTTTCCACCGACCATTCCAAATGCACCCGGCGCCAGCCTTCGCACAGATCTTTCACGTGGCAGTCAACAAAGAGCTTGAGGCTCTCGCCCATGGTTTCGCGCTGATTCTGCAGGAAAACGGGCAGCGAGTTCCTTCGATCGGCAGCGTAGGCGCCGAATTCCTGCTGGAGGAGTTCCTGCGCATACTCGTTGATTTCACGGTTCAGACTGTCGGGTTCGCCCCGGAGCTCCGGGTAACGCTCGACCAGTTGCCTGAGGATACGGTGCAGGATGGTACCGTAGGTGTTCGCCTGGAGTTCACGTGTGCTGTCCTTGTAGGCGTCGGAGGGAGAAATGCCGTGGAGTTTATTCAGCCAGAAGCGCAGAGGACAGGTCAGGAAATCCTTGATGAGCGAGGGGGAGAAGGATGAGTCTGCTGAGAACGGATTCGGCTTGCCTTGGGCAATCAGCTCGATGTTTTCCATGGGGTATTTTTCCTCATTCTCTCCCGTCGTCTGCACCGGGACGGGGGAGGAAGACGTTTGCCGAAGCAGGCGGAATTGCTCATAGACTTTCGGTTCCTTAGCTTCCCCGGGGTCGCTGAAAAGTTTTTGCACGCGCTTGACGAGGTCATCGGCATGATCTTCAGGAAAGCGAAGGAGGAGGGGCGAGGGCGCGATGGGGGTCTCATCCGTTCCCTGGCGGGCGGTGAGAATGCGCACATTGTCCGCCGCTTCCCGACTCTTCAGGAGGGCGGTGAGCAGGAAGGCGTCCCGCGCGCTGCGGGAATTTTGCGTCGGCAGACCCACGAGCTCCTTGAGCTTCTCCGTGAGGAGGCCCGCATTGCCGCCCGCCTCCGGCACGCAGCCTTCATGCAGCCCCAGCAGGAGAAGCCGCTTCCCGCGCGTGTACGGCAGCTCGATCCAGTCAACGGTCTCTACGGTCGGTTCGTCGTTTTCGTCCGGTTGGTCGGGACGACAAGTGGCGTTTTCGAAACGCTGCTGGAGCATCAGGAGCGTGAGCTCGGGGGTGATGCCGGGTGCGGCGCCCACCTGCGCGGCTTCACGCAGGGCATCGGAGATGATAAGCGTGTCGTGAGAAGGATCGGGACAGGATCCCTCGATGATGTCAGCGAACTTGGTCAGGGCTTCGGGGAGCGTGGAGGGGGCGAGACACTTCTGCGCAAGGTCGCACAACTCTTGGGCGCGGCGGAAGCAGTCCACATTCTTCTTGCGCAGGAGGTCGAGGAACCGTTGGACCGATCCCGGGAGGTTCTCCGCAATCACTTCATCGAGCGTGGCATCCATTGCTCCCTCGGCGGGGGTGTTGCGGAGAAGGACACTCGTGCGCAGGAGGTCGATGAAGGCAAACATGTATTCCGAGTCGGCAATGTCCAGCGGACTCGTCCCCTTCTTCGAGAGGTGGAGTTGATTGGCTGTTTCAACGTAATGGAGCAGACGCGCCGGAAGCTGCGCGGCATCCATCGTGGTGAGTTTGCGTCCGGCGCTGAGCTGCAGTCGCCAGCGATTTCCCTTCGCGTGGGCGAATGCCGTGCAGAGGTCGGAAGAAAACGAGGGATCGCACAGCCCGAGCACCACCTCATCCGAAGGACACCCCCCGGCTTCCCGAACTGCCCGGGCGCCGAAATCCTGCGCGTCGTCCGCGGGTCTGAGGATGCTCTCTTCCGGGATGTCGATGGGACGCGTCGACCAGTGTTCGGTGACAGGCATGCCCCAGGCGTCGAAATGGACTCGCTCCTCCTCCGGCGCGTTCACCCAGACCTTCACGTGTCCGGGACGCTCCGCCAGCACGTCCTCCAGTGTTTCGCGCAGACGGGCGGTCAATTCCGGCAGGGCGGCGAGGATGATCATGCTCTCCTCTTTCGGGCGCGGCTGCCGGGACTCGGGTTCGTTCGGCGGCGCCAAGCGATCCACTTCCGCACAGAGCTCGCTGAATTCCTTCCAGCGCTCACTTTCCTCGTCCATGAAAGGCTGGTCCGGCGAGGTGTCGCCGGACTTCTGCTCGAGCTTCCGGTAGATGGCTTCCGGCGTCTGAGCTTCCTGTTCCAGGAGGGTGCGTAAGTGTAGCAGTTGATGGGTCGTACCGAGAGCGCGACGGTCGCTCAGCGTCCCCTCCCGCTCGCCAAGCAAGGTTGTGTACGACTCGGGCGACAAGCGTTGCAACGCCCTCACCCATGCGATAAGTTGTTCATTCTCCTTGCCTTCCTTCTCCGGCAGTAGGCGTCCGGGCTGCACGATGCGCGGCATCAGGATAGGCCCCGCTGCCCGCTCCGCGATGTACTCCCGCAAACGTTTGGCGCCGGGAGCCGTGAGGGTTACAACGGTGGCGCGACGGAACGCATCGGGATTTTCCCTGTTGAGCTCCAGTAAACGGTCTCCTACCAGTTGGACAGCCGGGGCATCCCAGCCTAGGAAGGTTAACTCAGGTTCGTAAGACATGATCGACGTTATGTGGGAAGGTTGTTATAAAACTGTATTTACAAAAGTTCTGTGAAATTGGAAAGGGGAAAAGAAAATCGAGGGCATTCGAAAACTCAGGAGGCGAATAGAACTGGAAACGGGGAGATTCATTCTGACTGACCGGGTACCAACAAACTACCACCTCGGCGTCTCTTGTCAAGTTTCTTGTTCATCACCTCGTTCCACGGTTTCGCGGGGAAAGTGTTTTCTTATTTATTGTGAGAAGATTTGAACTTATCCTGCTGATGGCGCTCTATCCACTCTCAATAGTCCGCGAGAACAGGAGCGCCCGGCAAGCACGGTAAAAAACGACCGCCTCGGAAAAGACCGGGCGGTCGGGAAAAGAAGGTGATCGTCAGGATCAGCCGAGGACCTCAGCGCGTTCCTCGAGAAGTTCCTTGCAGGAAGCGTCAATCTTCTCACGTGAGAAAGCATCGATAGGCAGACCTTCTACGATGGTGTGGGAGCCATCCGCATTCGTGCGGGTGGGCTGGGAGCAGATGATGCCCTCCGGCAGTCCGTATTTGGTTCCATCGGAATAGCTCGCCACAGAGAACCAGTCGCCCTCTGCGGTGGGAGTGATGAGGTTTTTCACGGTCATGAGAGCGGCGTTGGCAGCAGAGGCGGCAGAGGAAGCGCCGCGAGCCTGAATGATGGCGGCGCCGCGTTGCTGCACAGTCTTGATAAACTCACCTTTCAGCCACTCGGTATCGGAGATCACCTCGGTTACCGGTTTGCCGCTGATTTTGGCGTTGGTGAAGTCCGGGTACTGGGTGGAGGAGTGGTTGCCCCAAATCGTCATATTGGTGACGGCGGAAACAGGTACGCCTGCCTTGGCAGCCAGCTGGCTCTTGGCTCGAAACTCGTCGAGCATCGTCATGGCAAAGAAGTTTTGCTTCGGCAGTCCCGTGGCGTTGTGGAGGGCGATGAGGCAGTTCGTGTTGCAGGGGTTACCGACGACGAACACCTTGCAATCCGGCGCGGCGTTTTCTGCAATGGCTTTGCCTTGACCCACGAAGACCTTACCGTTGATGCTGAGCAAATCCTTGCGCTCCATGCCGGCCTTACGGGGCACGGACCCCACGAGCATGCACCAGTTGGCGTCTTTGAAAGCGACAGCCGGGTCATCCGTGGCCACAATTTCTTTCACGAGGGGGAAGGCGCAGTCATCCAGCTCCATCACCACGCCATGCAACTTATCCAAACAGGGAGTGATTTCGAGCAACTTAAGAATGATGGGCTGATCCTCGCCCAGCATGTCTCCGGCAGCAATGCGGAAAAGCAGGGAATAAGCGATATTGCCGGCAGCACCGGTCACAGTGACAGTTACGGGAGTCTTCATACGCGCGGTATTATGCTCTTTCTGCGCGGTGGGGTCAATGCTAATCTCGCATGTTCGTACTTTTTTTGGCAGCCTGCACACTTTTCGGTTGACGTTTTGAATGACTCCCATTATACTCCTCCCACGTATTTGGAGCGGTGGCTGAGAGGCTGAAAGCAACCGTTTGCTAAATGGTCGTACGGGCATAAACCCGTACCGGGGGTTCGAATCCCCCCCGCTCCGGGATTGGATGGGTGCAGACACATAATGGGCTTGCATTTTGGGAGACATGGGGTACAATGAGCGCGCTTTTAACACTACCCCGACATGGAGATCACGCTTGAAAAGAAAAACGATTGTGAGGCGACGCTGAGTGCGGCAGCTACAGCGGAAGAGGTGCAGGAGATGCGTAAAAAGTTGCTGACTCGCTACGGACGGAACGCACGTGTGGCCGGATTCCGCC
Source organism: uncultured Akkermansia sp. (assembly GCA_947589345.1). Taxonomy (GTDB): domain Bacteria; phylum Verrucomicrobiota; class Verrucomicrobiia; order Verrucomicrobiales; family Akkermansiaceae; genus Akkermansia. The sequence continues at coordinate 22,372 of CANQAC010000028.1, read as the reverse complement.
CGGGCAAGGCGCCGGCAAGTGTGCTGCTCAAGCACTACGGCAAGGAGATCGAGGAGTCGGTGAAAGAGCAGGTTGCCGATGAGGCGCAACAGAAAATGTTTGAGGAGAATAAGGAACTCAAGGTGCTTAATTTTTCCGACATGGAGGTGAAGGAGGTGGAGGGAGGAGTCTATGAAGTACACAGCAATTTGACGCTCCTGCCAACCTTTGATCTGCCGGAGTACGAAGGAATCGAGGTGACGGAAAAGAGTACGGAAGTGAGCGATGAGGAAGTCCAGGATGCGCTTCAGAAGTTTGCAGAAAGCAGCGCGACACGCGAACCGGTGGAGCGCGCTGCCACAGAGAACGATACGGTGGTGATGGATTTCAAAACCAGTGTGGAGGGTAAGCCTACAGCGGAGTACTGCGGCAAATCGGTAGGCTTTATGGAGGGGCGCGAGGGTTACCGTCTCTCGCTCACCGATACTTTTGTGCCGGAATTGAGTGCGGGGTTGGTTGGCGCTGCCCCCGGTGAACATCGCGACATCACCGCCAAACTGTCGGATAACTTCCCCGTCACCGAACTGCAAGGCAAAGAAATACAATTTGCCTGTGATGTGAAACAAGTGCTGGAGAAGCGCGTGCCGGAGATCACGGCGGAGTTGTTCAACGGCGTGATGCCGGGTAAGAGTCTGGATGAAGTGCGTGAGGAAGTGCGCAAGAACATCAAGACTTCCAAAGAGCAAGCCAATGAGGCGTCCAAGGCTGATCAGATTACTGACAAGCTGGCAGATCAGTTGGACTTCCCCTTGCCGGACAGCTTGGTAGAGAGCGAGACTGAGGGCGCGCTGCAACGCAAGGTGTACGCCGCCATGCAGGCCGGTAACTTCGACGCTTCCAAGAACCCGGATAGCCTGCGTGACGAGGCTCGCAAGGATGCCGCTCGGTCCCTGCGCGTGTATTTTGCCCTGCAGGAGATTGCAGCCAAAGAAAACATCTCCGTGAGCGATTATGAGCTCATGGCCGAGATTACGCGCATGGCTCAGCGCGACCGCGAGAGCAATGTTAAGGCGTACATTCGCAAGCTGCAAAAGCAGCGCCGCATCATGGGCATTCGCCTCAGTCTTGTTACCTCCAAGGTCATGGATCTGCTGGTGAAAAAGGCGAAAGTGGCCGGTACGGCTGACAAGTCGGAGGCCTGAGGGAAGTTTGAGGGCAAAGATGTCATACCGCACCCGGTCGGTCGGGTGTGCGGCGGGCGTTCTGCGGTCGAAATAAAAGGGATAGCCATTGCTTAGGCTTGCCTTTCTAACGAAAACATGGTAGAACGTGCGCGAGCCGGGTTGATGTGAATTTTGTTACAACGAGCTTCGTGATATTTCTACTGCCTGTGCTGTGCATTGGGTGGGGAATACGGCGTCACTACCGTGCATATACGTTATTTTTGCTGGCGGCTAATATCTTGTTTTATGCCTTGGCCGGGATAGGTAACCTGCCATTTTTGTTTTTCATTGCGTTGATCAACTGGTGGTGTGTTCGGGCCATGGATAGGAAAGGACGCCGGAAGCGTCTGGCGCTGGTGAGCGTCGCCGTGGCTGCGCATGTGCTGATACTGGCATTTTTCAAGTACTATGAGGCGGCAGCTTTAGAAATCGTGGAACTTGTCGGTCCCGGGATGCGGTGGCTTATCAATCCGCATTTGGCCTCATTGGTGTTGCCCTTGGGGCTGTCTTTTTACAGTTTTCAAGGGCTTTCCTACACAATAGACCATTACCGTGAGGATGGGCTGGCGCCGAGAAGCTATGCGGAAGTGCTTTGCTTTCTCTCATTTTTCCCGACAGTGATGAGCGGTCCCATCATGCGTGAGAACAACTTTTTCCCCCAGTTGCGCACCAGCTTTGCGGGAGAAGAGGATTTTCCCGAGGGAGTAATGCTTATTTTGAGTGGACTATTCAAGAAGGTGGTGATGGCCACCTACCTGCAAAATCACTTGGTGGATGCGGTGTATGCGGCGCCGGATGAGTACAGTTCGGCGGCAGCTCTTATGGCGGTGTATGCGTACAGCGTGCAGATCTATTGTGATTTTTCGGGGTACACCAATATCGCCATGGGTGTGGCTCAGCTCATGGGATTCCACATCCCCAAAAATTTCAACGACCCGTACCGCTCATTGAGCTTGCAGGAGTTCTGGCACCGCTGGCACATCAGCCTTTCCACATGGTTGCGTGACTACCTCTATATCCCCTTGGGCGGCAGTCGCAAGGGAAACCGTTACGTGAACCTGATGATTACCATGATCATTGGCGGTATTTGGCACGGCAGTTCACTGGGGTTTTTGGTGTGGGGCACGTTGCATGGGATGGGGTTGGTGGTCGTCCATGCGTGGCATCGATTGACCGCGAAGTGGCAGGTGAACAGCCGACTGCTGCGTGGACTGGGTAACTTGATGAGCTGGATAGTCACGATTCACGTAGTCGCGATACTTTGGGTGTACTTTCGGGCGGAGACGTTGGCAGATGCTCACGCGGTGCTGGGGCGTGTTCTGGCGTGGGAACAGGATGGCGCCGGATTTCCGCTGGCTGTGCTCATTGCAACGCTGTGGGGCGTAGCGCTTTCGTTTTTCGGCATGCGGCTATATCGTATGGCGGTACGTGGCATGAGCGTGCTGCCGTGGCCGGTGCAGGGGCTGTTGGCCGGGGCGTTAGTGGCGCTCATTATGAACTTCGGTCCGGATGGGATACTACCCTTCATCTACACGCGATTCTGATGTTTTCCCTGTTTTCCAGACTTCCGAGCAGTGTCATAACATGCGGTGCGGCGTTATGTGCATCGGTTGCTCTCCTGTTGCAGAATATGACTGCCTGCGCGCTTTGGTTGGAGGAACATCTGTATGCCATGTCACTCTACAGCTCGGCGCGGGATGTGCCAAAGTTGCTGCAGCGTATAGGTGACGTGTTTGCTTTGGAACAACTGGATAGTGCAGAAAAATTTTTTGCGGATCGCGTGGCAGCTTCGTTGGCGCTCCAACTGGCTGAATCGACACTGGATTTGATTCCCGAGCAGCAATCGTTGCAGGATGTCCAAGCGAGCAACACGTTGTCAGTTCCATCGGTGGCGGGCGATTCACAAACGGTCCAAACGCAGGGTAGTGAGAAGCTTATCGAGTATCCTTCGGCAGAGGTGCATGATACAGATCCTGTCGATACCGTACGCACCGAAGATTCGCCAATTTCACCTGCTTCACGAGAAACTCCGTCACGAACTGCGGATAGAGAAGAGGTCGAGACGGGGGAAGCTCTCGCAGAACAGACGGACGCACCGGAGTCGGATCGAGTGAGCGCGTCGGAAAAAACGAAAGTTTTCAGGATGCCGGAGCGTATGGCGGCGACAGCAACGCAGCGTTCCGCAGGCATGGTGGATGCGTTGGAATGTGCACTCGGTGGCGAAGGTTACAAGCGTTCCGGGAGCTTTGCCAGGAGAGCTGCCGCCCAGGTTTTGCCTGAACGCGAAAGCGTGGAGGTAAGCGACAGGGAGATGCGTCCCCTCAGGGTCAGACGTCCAACGAGGCGACGGTTGACGAAAACAGTAACTTCCGAAGAGAAACCGGCTGGTGGCGATGTGAGCGGTACACCCCAGCGTCTGCCTTCTGTCGGGACAGTTTCGCAGGTGCAACCGAATGCTTCCGCACCGGCGGCGAATCAGGCGCGCCCCCAGCCGTCTCCTCCCGCGGTTGGAGGAGAGACCCCGCCGATGCGTTGTCGCATTCTCATGCTCGGTGATTCACTCATGGAAGACCTGGGTCCGATGACTCACCGCAACATGCGCGACCGCAAGGGACTGGAGTTTATCATCAGCGCCAAGTATTCCACGGGTTTGTGCAGACCGGACTACTTCAACTGGCCGGAGCATATGCAGGAGGTCGTTCGCAAGTATTCCCCGGATTTGGTCATCTTTTTCATGGGCGCGAATGATGGAATGCCTATACGTGAGGGAAATCGTTTGATACCCACCGGAGGTCATGCGTGGAGGATAGCTTATGAAGCAAAGATGGCTGAGTTGGTAGGCATTGCGCGTAGCGTGGGGGCAGATATCATCTGGGTGGAGCTGCCGGCGGTAGGCGGGCGTTACAACAAACTGCTGCACCAGACACAGATCGCCCAGCGCAGCTTTTGCGAGAGTCATGGTATCACCACTTTGCGCACGGATCCGTTTCTCTCCGGTGAGTGGGGGCGATTTGAACCGTACGGCGATTACCATGGGAGCTACACACGGCTGCGCACCAAAGATCAGACCCACTTCACCCGACCGGGGAATCTGAAGGTGCTCGAGCATTTGTTGCCCATCGTGGAGCAACGCCTGTTCGCATTTTATTCCTGTCACCCTGAGCGGTGGTTAAGCTCGGAGGAGTTGGTGCGCATCCTCCGCGTGCCGGCCGTGTATACCTGCCAGTACGCGCCATTGAGAACCAAAAAGGCACGGAAAGCTGCGGAAACCGCTCAACCGGCAGCAAACGCGAGCCAGCAATGAAGCGGAATCTACAATGGGTGTGCAAGTGGGTTTGGATGGTGATATGCCTCACGGGTGTACTGCAAGCGGAGGAGTGGGGATTGAAGCCCGGAGGCAAAGGGAAACTGCCGCGCGCACAAAAAGTGTTATTGGCCGGAGACTCACTCATGCATAGCTTGGGACCTCAGTTGTGCACAGAGCTGGGCGGGTTCTCCAACCTCACACTGATCCCCATTGGCAAGTCCTCCACCGGTTTGGCGCGTGCAGATTTTTATGATTGGCCCCGTGTCCTGGAGGAACATTTGCGTAGCGACAGGCCTCAGGTGGTTGTCATGTGGGTGGGCACAAATGATCCGCAACCCATATACAATATGCCGAGTGCCGGAGAAGTCGGCAGCGAGACCTGGCAGGCGGCTTATCAGGGTAAAATTGCAGAGATCGTACGGCTTAGTCAGAGTTATGGCGCTCACTTTGTCCTCATGGGGCCCCCCGTGTTGAGAAGTGAGAAGACGGATGAAAAACTCGCCATGATTAACAGACTCATGTATCGCGTGTGCCGGCGCGCCGGTGTCCCTTTTATCGATACGCGTGCAGCGCTGTCAGATACGAAGGGACGCTACTGCCCGCAGGCGCGCATGCCGGATGGCAGCCTGGTGCCGATACGCACGCCGGATGGTGTGCATATAACGGCTGAGGGAAACCGGATTGTGATGAAATACCTGCTTCCCTGTCTGGGTCGCATTGTGATGAAATACACCCCTGTTGCTTCACCTACGCGCGGCAGCCGTGGCATTACCGGGCGGGGCTCTGTGCGTGGCGTCACGGTGCGTTCCGGGAACGACCGCAGCTACCGTGGCAGCACAACGAAATCTCCCCGACGCCGCTGACACGTGCGCATCACGCCCATATAACCGGGACGGCATACAATCACAACCCAATACCCGCCCAAGTTTCAGATGGTTTCTCACTTTTCCTGATTTTCAAAAGGATTTACCACGTGCGGTGCGGCAACTTGTGCGGTGTTGGTTCTATTCTTGCAAAACTCTGGCTCCTGCATAAACCGGCTCAGGGAGAAGCTATCTGACGTGGCTCTTTACAGCTCGGCTCGTAACGTGTCCAAGGTGTTTCAAAGCATCAGCAATGTGGCGTGTTTGGAAGTGTCGGAACCGCGCCGATGGGGGACAAGGATGGAGGGATGCTTACGTGAAAAAGATGCGGAGATGGTGGAAAGCGCACACGCTGCCGAGGCTGACGTCATTTTGATCCAGATGCCGACGGTTGTGGTAACATCTCACGTTTCCTCCAGGGTGAAGAAAAAGAAGCAGAAGAAAGAGGTAACAGCGGCCCGGACGCTATGATGGTGCGTTGCCGCGGCTTTTTCGGTTGCGATTTTTTATGCCGCTTTCGCGTTCCAGAGCGCGCAATTTCCAGCGCGGGACAGAGGATAATTTGTGGCTTTTGCGGCGATTCTGTCTTCGGTTTGCGGAAGCTTTTCGTCGCTCTTCCTCCAACTTGCGCTCGTGAGCGAGACGCGCTTCCTCGATGCGCTTTTGGATGCGCGCGGAATGTTCATTTCCCGCCGGGAAAATTCTCCATGGCCCGACGCCGCCGGATTCCGTGATGGGCAGGCAGATCATCTGCGGGTCAATGAAGCGGATTTGGCGGTAGAGCAGGTCGCGGATGTGGGCAAGCAAGCTTTTGGCGGGGTAGAAGTCACTGCCGCCCAACTCAATCGTGAAAGCAATGCGAATATGCTTGGCTTGCAAGCTCAGTCGCGCCATCTCCCGCAGGGAAATGCCCTCTGCCGGTTCTTCCTCCGGGGCGCAGAGAGCCGCCGTACGCAGCAGGAACAAACAATCACGCACCTTACGGCAGAGTTTTTCCACTAAATCCTGCACCTTGGGACGAGCATTGAAACGGTAATCTTTCACCTCGATGAGCCAGAGCTCCTTTTTGCCGGGGTGGTAGAGCATGAAATCCATCTCCTTACAGCTGTTGCAAAAGTTTTGTGCGTGGCGGGAGTAAAAAGGGGAACACTCTGAGCGACAGACCAGATAGCCCGCGTCAAATTGAAAACGGTACACGCCTTCCACACAAGAAGTGCCGGGCTGGCAGAATTCAGTCGGCATGAGAAGCTATGGTTGGCATGCTCAGGTAGCGGTCGGCTTGTTCCATTTCGGCCTGCAAACTCTCCAGCGGTCCCAAATCATCTGCGCTTTGTCCCTGCTGCACCTGCACGGAGCCGAAGAGGCCGGTTCCGGCATGCAGACCGATGAAGCGTCGCGAAAGCTGGCTGTAGCTGCCGCGGTTGAGGTGAATCATGAGTTCGCGGAGCAGAAAGAGACTGTGCGTGGTGATGATCATCTGTACGCCGGCCTCGCACAGGCCGAGCATGATGCCGCAGAGCAGAGGAAGTTGGGCCGTATTCAGGTTCATCTCCGGCTCATCCCAGAAGAGGGTATCGCCGGCGCGCAGAGATGCATTTTCGATGAGTAGTGCGAGGGTCCCCACGCGCTTAAATCCCTCGGCTATGAGACTCATCTCCATGGGTTCCTCTTTGCCCCGTTGCAACGTAAAACGCGAAGCTCCTCCGCGTTGCATCTTACCCTGCACAAGGGTACGAATGAGTTTGAGAACACGTCGCATAGACTCGGGAGGAGCCTCTTTGGCGGGGTCGCTTTCCAGCGCGCGGCAGAGATCCCACGTGGCTCCGTCCAACAGATCAGGGTATCGTTTGCCGACTTGCACGTAGCAGGGGTAGAGAGTGAGGATGTCCCGGGAAGGAATGAAGAGTGTACGCTCCTGCAAGAATCGCTGAGGCATCGTGGAGATGAAAACGCCATCGTCTTTATGAGTGTTGAAGAGGAAGTCCACATCAGCCGAGCCGGGGGGAACCTTGGAGCCGGAGAAAGAGGCGTGCACCTGAGCTTCGCCGCCGACAGAGTGGCGGGAGACAAGAGAAGATAATTGCTGAGCCGCAAAGGAATGAAGGATATAGCGACGCAGTCGGTTTTCCTCAGCCCACCGCTCCGGGAAGTCGCGGTGAGGACTGCGTTCCATCCACCGGCACAGCGCGTACACCAAGCGCATCAGGTGGCTTTTCCCCGTGTCATTGCCGCCGACAATCACGTTCATTCCCGCGGCAAAATCCAGGTGCGCTTCGTGCAGGAAAGCTGTCACTCCCGATAAAGTCAGCTCGCGTATCATCAAGTACGCTATCTACCATAAATAAATAGCAGCGGCAAGAAAAAACGGGAGAATCAAACGCGGGTTTGTACGGCAATACTCCATGCGACATAGATCATGGCACAGAGTAATCCCGACCGTATGGAGCCGAGCAGAATGGTTCTTAGGTCGGTGAGCGACTACCTAGGCTTAATCAGCTTGCTTCCTTGTTCATTCCACCTCGCACGACGGAACAGATGTTAGTATCAAGCCTTCGCTCATCATAGGGAGTACGCCGTACTGCGTCTCACTAGTCCTCGACACCATGAGCAGAGATCGTCCTCCTGACTGCATTATGAGATCCACGTAATTTAACTAAAAATATGCAAATAATTTTTGAGGAGTTAGTATGGTCGGTAAGTCGTAAATGGTGAACCCGAGAGCGACAGCCCTGCGCATTATTTGCTGGCACAGAGATCACGAAGACGGGAGAGGTTTTCGGGACCTATGGAGAGAATCAGGATATCCGGTTTAAAGTTGAGAATGTCTTTCTTGTACAACTTGATAATCTTAAATTGATCAGTTGCTTTTACAGGGGCGTCAATTACCCTAATATATTTAAGTTCAGCAGCGGAGTAAGGGAGAAAATGGTTGAGGTTTTCATTGTTTGATGAGCCGACAACCATAACCTTGTGTTTTCCCTTAGGATATGAAAAATCTTTGATGAACTTTCCGACTTTGAATACCATCTTCGCGCGGTTGTTGTGGTCGTAGTAATTGTAGATCGCTCGGTTCGGAGGATCATCTTCGTCTCCATAATTGAAAAAATGGTAAAATTGACGTCGAGTAGCGGTGAAAGCTAAACTTTCATTATACATATCTCGAATTAACCAACTATGGTGCTTTTGGAAGTCATTAAGGGAAACGATAGGCATATCCGGGAAATCTTTGCCTATTTCTTTCATTAATTCACAATAGCCGACATACGCTCCCCAATCTGTCCAATGGTGCGTCCACTTGAAAAATACATAATCCGACTTAGCTGCGGCGCAGAGCGCCTTGTAGGGATAGATGTAGGGAATATGGTGTTTCCGGACTTCATTTCTGATGAATTCTTGCGCTTGGGATACCTGATCTAACTTTTTTTCGTCAAATCCGTAGTTTTCTTTGATGAGCTCTTTGTAAACAACCTCTTTTTTAGGTGTCTCCAAAACGTAAAGTTTAATCTGATGTTGTTGACAAAACTCATTCAGTCGGACCAAGTTTTGTATAGTCGATTGAAGAAAAGAAGGTCTGCAATCCAAATCGGAGATGAGAGGAACTAGAAAAATCCACCCGCTTTTCTTGAAATAAAGGGCTTTTTCCGTGCGAATGACGGAGGATAGTTTGTTTCGGAAGACATCGTGTATCTTCATCAGGGGAACACGCCCACAGAAATGGTCGTTGAAGTAATTTTCATACCGTCTCCCATAGTCAGACCTTTCTTTAAAGAGGTCTTTCAACTCGGGTTTCACTGCAAGAGTTCGGAGTTCTCGTACAGATTTCACCTCATCTGAAATTCTGATCATGGGAATGAAAAGAGGGAGGAAGAATCCAACTAAAAGTAGCATATTACTGGGGCAAAATGTCTCACAACGTTTTGCTAGGTAAGTCAGCAGCGGGTAAATCAGAGAGAAAAACAACAGGTTTCCCGTGATGATGTACCAAACCTTCCCGGATCTCAACCATGCAAAATCGTGGATGGAAAAATGATGACGACGAAACTCCGCTTCGATGTGAAGGACATCACCCTTTTTGACTGAAAGTTGTTTCGTATAAGGCTTTTTGAAAGAAAAAGCCCCGAGCCTGGATAAAATGGTTTTGCCATTCAGTTTGACATTTCGCCAATCCGTCAGGACAGAGTAGGAAGCACCATATCCATTCTGCACATCTGGTCCTCTGAAAAGCATGGTGATTTTTCCATCGCGCTGCGCCTTCAACTGAAGGGAAAGCTTCTGCCATTCCCCCCTCGCTCTCAAACTGAGATTGACCCGGTGAACATTTGTCCCCGACTCGTAGACCCACGAAGCATAGAAAGGTTGGGGGGTTACCTTATACTGAAAGGGTTCAGAATGGGTGATCTTGCCGGAGTACAGTAGATCAAGCCTCGCTTCTTTGTTGAAAAGGGAACGAATAAACCCGACATAATCGCATTCCGTCCACAAGGGAAGGCACAGGATGTTGATGAAAAGCGCCAGAATAATGCTGATGCAGATTGTCTTGTTTTTCATACACCTAGGAAGCCGATAGCCCATTTGATCTCGCTCTGTTTTAGCCCTTATTTTCTCACACCGCGACTCTCCAGAACCTTGTGAGGACGCATATCTCTCTCTTAAATTTTCCTTCTTAATCGTCATATAATCTGATTGAAGGGTTGCAAGGGTTTTGAGAATTTTTTATAAATAAATTGTGAGCAGAGTGATACAAAAGGTTGCAGTCCCGCGCAACTATTTAGTTGCGCAAATGTCACGAAGACGGGGAAGGTCGTCTGTGTTAATTGAAAGGATAAGAATCTCTGGCTTAAAGGCGAGGATATCTTTTCCGTACAACGTGAGAATTCTAAATTCATCGACCACTTTCACATGACCAGAATTTAATCTAATAAACCTAGTATTTTTTGCAGAGAAAGGAAGGAAATGGTTGAGGTTTTCATTCTGGGATCTTCCGATAAGCATAATCTTGTGTTTTCCTGCCGGATAGATGAAATCTTTGACAAACTTCCCAACTCTATACGTCATCCTGTCACCGTTTTTGTTGTCGTAGTAGTTATAAAGAGTTCGATTCGGAGGATCGTCCATTTCTCCATTATTGAAGTATAAATCAAATTGCCACGCGCGATCGAAATACTCACAATATTCTTCACGTATTAACCAATTTGAAAACTTTCGATAATCATTAAGAGAAACAACGGACATATCCGGAAAATCCTTGCGTATCTCTTTCATCAATTCGCGATACCCAACAAAGGCACCCCAATCTGTCCAATGATGAGACCACTTGAAAAACACAAAGTCCTGCTGAGTTGCATCGCAAAGTTCCTTGTAGGGGTAGATATAAGGAATCTGGTGGTTTCGAACTCTATTCCTGATAGAATCTAAGGCATGTGAAATCTTGATCACCTCGTTCTCATCATATCCCAATTTATCCTTGATGATTTCCTTGTAGATAAGTTCCTTGTGAGGAGCCTCAAAAACATAAAGTTTGATTTGATTTTGTTGACAAAACTCATTCAATTGGACAATATTTTGTACAATGGATTGAAGAGAAGTCGGCGTACAATCTAACGCGGAGATCGGCACCATGGGGGGCCAGCGGAACTCCCATCCATTTTCTTTGAAATAAACGGCTTTTTCCGTGCGAATGACGGAGGATAGTTTGTTTCGAAGAACATCGTGTAACTTCATCAAAGAAACACGTCCACAAAAATGATCATTGAACCAATTTTCATATCGCCTCCCGTAGTCAGATTTTTCTTTAAAGAGATCTTTCAACTCCGGTTTCACTGCAAGTGTTCTTCGCTCTCGTGCAGATTTCACCGCATCTGAAATGCCGATCAGGGGGATGAAGAGAAAGAGGAAAAATGCAATCAAAAGAAGCATGTCGCTGAGAAGAACGTTCTCACAACGTCTTGCTAGGTAAGTTAGCAGCAGGTAAATGAGAGAGAAAAACAACAGGTTTCCCGTGATGATGTACCAAATCTTCTCAGACTTCAACCATGTAAAATCGTGGGTCGAAAAATGATGCCGACGAAACTCCGCTTCGATGTAAAGGACATCACCTTTTCTGACTGAAAGTTGTTTCGTAAAAGGCTTTTTGAAAGAGAGAGCTTTGCGTTTTGACAAAAGGGTTTTACTGTTAATTTTGACGTTGCGCCAATCCGTCAGGACAGAGTAGGAGGCACCGTATTCATCCTGCACATCCGGACCTCTGAAAAGCATGGAGATTTTCCCGTCACGCTGAGCCCTCAACCGGAGGGAAAGCTTCTGCCATTCCCACCTCGTTCTCAAACTGAGCTTGGCTCGATGAACATTCTTTCCACCCTCATACATCCATGTAGCATAGAAAGGTTTAGGTGTTACTTGATATTGGAAGGGTTCAACACGGGTAATCTTGCCAGTGTACAACAGATCGAGTCGAGCCTCCTTGTCGAAAAGAGTGCGCACAAACCCGCCATAATCACACTCCGTCCATAGAGGAATACACAAAGCATTAATTAAAAGGAACAGAGATAACGTGAGTAGGAATTTTCCCTTACCTGCAAGGGCAAATCTACTTGCAGTATGTAAAATACTTTTGGACATATATGCTGACATCGTTGTGGGAGGGTAATGCAATCGGGTTTCTAACCTAGAGCATTTTTATGTACTCTTCAGAACCTTCTCAATTGCTTTGATCTTTTCCTTGAGCTGTTTTTTGCGCTTGAGGAGGCGCTGCCTTCTTTTTCCCAACGAAAAATAAAGTTTCCATTTAATGCGGCGAAGTTCCCATTGAAAATATGGTAATTGCACAGTTTCCTTAAGTGTTTTGTTTTTTTTATCTATAATCAGCTGGATCCACGATTGCAGCACAGTCATGAAAAATGGTGATGTTTGGGCTGTCTGCCACCATGCCTCACGCCAAGTATGCCAATTTCCACAGCCACCGTCATAATACTTTATGCCCCACGGTTTCCGATCTCCGGCGAAATGGACAATTTTCGGTTGATCAAATTCCGATTGTATCAATTCCCTTTCGGGAGGCTCCTCGATATTTTGTAAAGCGACGAACCGCATGAGGTTCCATCTTATAGGCAGGTATTTTACGTGATTTCGGCATAGGATATTGAGCACATCCTGATCCTTCCATTTGTATCCTGGCACATAGCTGTCTAGTACATCAAAACACTTCGTTGCACCGATATGCTGCTCTCTTAATGCGGCAAGATTCATTAGCATGACCCCCGCATTAAAATAGGTCTTTCCCGGGTTGTTAATACCTACCTGTTTTTGTAAATAGTTCACATCTCTTTTTCGCGCCGCTTCAGGACGGGCTAATAATGGATAGTCTCGGACGCCCCCAATCCATGCTTCTTCTAAGTCTATATCGTATAATTCTGCCAGATCACACAAGGGAAGCGTGTCACTGTCAACATAAAGCAATTTCTCAACGCAGGGTAACTTCTCCATCAAATAAAAACGAATTAAAGTAGCTTCTCTGTCTCTTACTTCTTCCGATAGATCAAACCAATGCATGGAGACATTTTCCTTCAAACGAAACATATCTTCCAATAATTCGCGAGTTTCAAGTCCTACCCCCTTGGTAAACAGGTAGAGTTCGTACAAACGCTCTGTAGATGCATAATTCATGATGCTCTGTATGACGATTGCGCCGTACTTTGCAAATTGCTTATCGAGCGTTAACGCGATGTGTACTATGCTTTTTTTCATATGGAGATTCTTTTTTTGTTCTCAAATTCTATGTCAACAAATAAGTCTTTTCGTAAGTTTAGAGAATAATCTTTCAACTATATGATATTCAATGATTCCTAACAAAATACCCCCCCCTATAACAAATATTGCTTGGTTTGTTGGTGACCAGTGAAATCCTTTGAAATGCAAGGTCATACCCATCATAATCATGTGGGCGATAAGAAAAGAAAATGTATAGCGAGAAATGAGCCAGATACCTTTCATCCGATTTAAAAAAGTTGAAATATACCCCGCATTAAGCGTGAAACAAATGAGCAGGAGCATGAAAGATACCAGAATTTCCACGAGTGAAAAATGAACGCGTGATGCTCGATACAGAGAATTAAAGAGCATATAAAGCAGGAGACCTTCCAAACCTGTCAGTGAAATTCGAGCAGGGATAGAATGAGGGGAAGGTAGTCTATCACGCAAAAAAGCAGCGGTGATTCCCAGTCCCATACAGGATACACTTCGCAGCATATCAATCCAAAATACCACATTGAAAGGCGTGGGAATTTTCATGTCTTTGCCATATAGTCGAAGTGACACATAGACGAGAATGCCCACCCAGACCCACTTGCTGGGACCCTTAAGGGATAAAATCCCCAAGTATAAGCAACTACTCCAGAAATACGTCCCAATAAACCAATCACCCCACTGGAGTGTGTGCGGGGGTAATGCCGTGCCCGATAACAAAGGAAGCACAAACGTGAAATCCCACCAGTCTTTCCGCCCGATTCCCGCTAATACAACAAACGCAAACAGCATCCCAGGAATGAGTCTCAACCAAAGTTTTTTTATTCGAGCGAAGATGGTCAGAGCCGGGTGTTTACTCAATCCGTGGTACAAAAAGAATCCCCCGATAAGGAAGAAAAGTTCAACGGCATAGTGTAGGTGCCATGTGTTGCTGTGCAACGCTTCCAATATTAGTTTCTTCAGATCAGTGTCGATATGACTTCCTACGTGAAGTAAGATTACAGAAAAGATCGCAAAGATACGTAAAAATTCAATGGAATAATAACGAGGATGAGAAAGTGCCTTATTCCCGCTCCCATCGTCTTTTAAAGTTATATTAGGTTGCTTCATATCTAAGTTCGTGTAAAATCCGTAACGTTGTTTTATGTATGGCTCTTTGCCAGAAGAGTTACGAAGTCATGGACTAAGCAGTGGGCTCTTCCTTTCTTCTTTACTTTTGTCAGTCCCGTTTAATACTCCCTTCATAAAATCCACAACTCGCTTGGAGGCTTTACCATCCTCGATGCTTCCTTTTTGTTCTAAAAAATGTCTGACTTTATCAAAATATAAGTTCTGATTATGATTAAGGATGTCTTGAATTAGACCAGCATTATTTTCCGTGACGGGGAAAGGTGTTTCAATGAGGGGATAATAGATTCCTCGATGTTGCTCAAAATTACGTCGATCAAGAGCACAAATAAAAGCTGGTCTACCAGTATGTATATAATCAAAAATGCATGAAGAATAATCTGAAATGCAGACATCTGCTGCTATTAGCAACTCTTGCACGTCGGCGTGGTCATGTACCGGTATTATATTTTCTACCTCCGCAAGATAGTGCTTTTTTACCCCCTGAGCAGTCAGACGTGTGGCACATAACCAATCACCTCCCCATTTCTTTGAGCATGCCTCCAGTACTCGAGGTATATCTAGTGCATAGGCCTCTGCCGGACGTTCATCGTTACGAGTTGGTGCATAGAGCAAAAGTTTCTTTCCTTCGGGAATATGAAATTTTTTGAAAATCTTTCGTCTGATTTTCTCATGTTGTTCCTCGCAAAAAAGAATATCATTGCGGGGATGTCCTAATTCAAGGATACGATTACTCGGAATACGTAAAGAAAGACGATAAAAATTACTTTCCCATTTAGAATTTGAGATAAACCAATCCACCTGACTTGAATACAAAGAAAATTTCCTAAGTGTTTCAGCGGAGCATGAGTGTCTGGCGTAGCCAAATTTTTTAATTCCGTATGAAGTGCGCCATGTTTGGATATAAACTTGTCCAGGTCGTTTGCGAATTCCTCGATTTAGAAGAAACAATCTCCAAGTATTATCTACGATTATCTTCGCAGTGTAGCATTCTTTAAAACACTCATCTGATCCCATCATTACTAGTCGTACTGATGGGGAAAATATTTCTGTTTTGTCTAATACGTTCTGCAGTACTTTCCTGTCAACAATCCATACTAAGTTCCACGGAAGGCGACGCTGTATAATCTCCTCGGTAATGTATTTAGGATTACAACGATAAACATTTTGATCACATAAGAATACGATCTTATTATCCTCGATGGGGTATTCTTCCGGAGCGTAGCGTTGGCCGCTTTGAGGTGTCTGCTTTTTTTTACTCCGTACCCCGACAACAAAGTTGAACCCCATGATGCGAACGACTCTCAGGTTTGCACCAAAACATTTCGAAATAGAGAACATCCATTTAAAAAACTCTTTCATCAATCCTTCCCCTTTCTCACTGGAGCAATGTTTTCAATAAGATCAACGATTCTCGCTG
Source organism: uncultured Akkermansia sp. (assembly GCA_947589345.1). GTDB lineage: Bacteria > Verrucomicrobiota > Verrucomicrobiia > Verrucomicrobiales > Akkermansiaceae > Akkermansia. The sequence goes on along the minus strand of CANQAC010000028.1, from coordinate 6,712 downwards.
CGGCATACCCATCTTCTACACTACCCATCTTTTCGATAAATCGATTTAAGTTGACCTGGTATTTGTCCAAAGTGAAGTCCTGGATCTCCCAAAGTAATTCATCATTGTTTTTGGCAATGGGGCAGGGAGTGTCCTCAAGGGGATAAAGCAAACCTCGTGTTTTACTTTTATACTGTTTGTAATCTGGCACATAAAAGAATATAGGCCGTAAAGTAAGCATGAAATCGCATACGCACGAAGAATAGTCTGAAACAAGCACATCAGAGGCTGCTAGCAATTCCTGCATATCCGGATACTCGCTAGCATCAATAGTTAAAGAATTGTAAGCTCGTCGTGCTCGCATCATAGGATGTACACGGACAGCGCAAACCCATTCACCTCCGAATTGAGCAGTTAATGCCACACAAAGAGTTTTGGTATCTAACGTGTCCCATGCAATATCCCCATCGTCTCTCCATGTAGGAGCATACAGAACCAACTTTTTTTCATTGCCGATCTTCAGAGCTTTTTTTACTTTGCTTTGTATAACTTCTTGTCCTTTGCTAAAGAAAAGGTCATTTCGAGCGTTACCGAGCAATCGTATTCGAGATTTTATATCTCTATTGAAGCAAAAGAGAGGGGGATAAATGGTTTCTGCCTCAAAACTAGAATTAGCCACAAGATAATCCAATTCTTGTTCTGCCAAACGACTCCACAGCAGTTTTATAGGATCCATGGGATTTGCTTTTATCCCAAAGCTACCATGCCAAATTTGGACGTATATTTGCTCATTGCGTTTCACAAACCCTTCTCGGTAAAGTCCCATCCGTTGGATGGCGCAAATCAAAACTTTTGAGCTAGAGAGTTCTCTCCTAAATTCCTCTGTGTGCCTCAAGACGAGTCGAAGCTGGGCAGGGAAAATATCCAAATTTTTCAAAAAAGTTTTATCGTGGGGAGGTATGCACCATACAAGTTGATAAGGAAGCTTTCGCCGTATAATTTCTTCGACAATATATTTGGAGTTACCGCCATATCCGGGAAGAGCAGGCAAAAAGAAAATCTTATTATCTTCGATGGGGACATCCGCATATTGATTCGCCGGTGGACTCGGATTTCTTAGGGTTGTAAACTTGACCCCGAATAAGCGATGCTGTCGAAAATCGATATTCAAATTAGAGGCATGGTATACAGCGGTCCATATACGTTGCCTGATCTTGTTGGACATATTTTTTCGAAATGCACAAAACTCGGGAAGAGGTTCCTCTGTTATTTTTAGTATTTTGTTACAAATTTTTTCGGATGATCGAGAATTTACATACCTCCTTTTTGTTAAATAGTTCCTTACACTTTCGCAATATTTTTCTGGAGAAAAGCTAGCAATACTGGACAATAATTCCTTGTTCGTTTTCGATCCAAAAAGGTCTATATCCTTTAATTGTTCATAGAAACCGACTTTTTCTTCATATATTGCGGCATCGGGGGTGTAGAAAAAAGTTGGACGTCCGGTAAGCAAAAAATCAAATGTACAACTTGAATAATCACCGATTGTTACATCCGAAGCGATGAGTAACTCAGTAGTATCCGGGTAATCCCATGCATCCATCACGTCTGGAATATCTTTGGGGAGTAGCCAATGCATCCCTCTTTCATTTAGATGCGGATCACGTCGAATGAGTAAAAGCCAATCTCCCCCGAAACGTTTCTGAAGAGCCGAGAGTACTTTGTCATAATCTGGTCTTGGAAAACGAGCTTTTGTCCACGGTCGATGGGCGGGTGCATAGAGAGCTATTTTCTGACTTGTTGAAATTCCATATTTCTCACGCACAGCTCGGAGGGCTCTTGAACGATCGGAGGAGAGCAGCACATCGTCACGTGGGGTGCCAATTTCAAGTATTTCGCCGCCAAAGCGGAAGTTTCCGCGGTAGAGTTCTGTCCCATACCTTGAGTTTGAGACTAGGAAGTCCAACTGATGAGAATCGCGTGTTATTTTATCCAATACCTGAGCATTAATATTGTGAACATCGATACCTCCTTTAACAGGACCGAGGCCAGCATACCTCGCTTGGATGTATATCTGTCCTGGTTTCTTCACATGACCCTTTTCCCAGTATTTATCAAGTCTTCCGTCCGATATGATAACATGTGCGGTAGAGAGTTCACGCCACATGGCGTAGCGACCGCACACGCTGCGAATGCCCTTCGGCGTGCATACCTTTTTTTTCTCGGATACCCAGACTATTTCGCATCCTCCGCGGTGCAGCAGCTCCTCTGCCACATAGCGCATATTGTCCCCATAACGCTCGGCGGTGGCGTACAGCACAACCTTGTTCTGGCGTACAGGCAAGAAATTGCAAAATAACGTGTGGAGTTTCACTGCGGTATCGCTTTATTCCTCTCCAAGTTGGAGAGTTCAGAGTGGAGTGCATTTGTTTCTAGGGAACAGCAGGATCGTTTTTTCACGTACAACAGATCATGCGCTGCAGCTGCTACGTCTTCTACGCGCACGGCATTGATTGGAAATGATTCGCTGGAAAACGCATCTCGCATTTCAGCTGTCATCTCATCCATGTATCTTGATCTCCAATTTGGAGGAAGTACAATGCGCAATTGCTCTGACCTTATTTCATAGTCTTGCAGCCAGCGAGCGAACCCTACACCGGAAGATATGCATACACCCTTCTTTCCCATGGCAGCCGCGATATGAAAGAGTCCGCTGTCCAGTCCCATGTACAACTCCGCACGGTTCAGCAACGCCAACAAATCTTTCACTTCGAGTCCCGCCATCACTTCCGCGCTTACCCCTTCAAAAACCAATTCGTCCTTCAAACGCTCTGCATACAAAACCTCGCTATTTGCCACAGTGATGATGATAGGCATCTTCTCTTTCTTCCACAGCCATTGCAGGACCTCTGCCCAGTTATTTGCATTCCACATGTTTCCCGGTTTAGATGCAGAACTGCAAGGGGAGACCACCATGTATCGTCCCTCCTTGATGGTTCGCGTCGGAATTTTCTTCGGTTCAATCACGGGATAGGGAAGCTCTACGGGTCTTTCAAGAAATTCCTCAAAATAACCTTTCCAGATGGAGAAAACGGATTTTGCTTGCTTACTAAAATACCCCATTACCATTCTCGTGCAGGGCTGAAAAAACAAGGCGTTCACTTTGCGACGCTCGTATTCAAACTCGATTCGCTCCCTTGAGACGACATGGTGGACCAAATGCTGCGTCATCTTCAACTTTTTGTCTCCATCTAAAACATGACCGATGAAAAGTACCGTGTCGTAGTAGGATTTTAATCCCTCCTTGATGAGGGCTTGCCGAGATGCTTCTGCTATTCTCCAGTCATCCTTTACGGTAGGTGGCATGGACATTTTCATCGGCAGGATTTTATCGACAACATCGTAATCTAAACACTTGGCAAATGCATAATTTGTATCACATATCAAGGTGATGCGATAGTCCTTGTATTTTTCTGTCTTTTTGATTTCGGCAATCAGATTGCGCATGACAATATAATCGCCGATGCCGACAAGTGGCGTGATAAGCATCTCCTTTGGTTCAGAGTGTTTCAGTCGCACGTATTCCTCAACGGGCAGAATTGGAGGAGTACGTCGGTAGCCTTTGTATTCTTCCGTGTCCACATATATTCCCAAAACGTACCGACGTACCCCATCAACAGCTCGAACTTTTCGCACAATGGGGATCCCCAAAAACTTCTTGAAACTGCCTTTCCAATCTGAACGGCGGTGGTACAGAGTAATGCCACGCCAGCGCACAATTTTTTCCCGGTAATTGAGAGATACTTTTTTATGGATCTGCATGAAAAGCATAAGTGAAACTAATTAGAAGTTGGATGACTTTGGTGGGAAAGAACGGCTAGTTGCTCGTTGAGACTCACGTTGATTACTTGTCCGGTGAAGGAGGAAGCAAGAGAGAGCAGGGTGGTATGTGCGACTTTAGAAGGGGAAAGCAGGGAGGAAGGATCCTCCTCGCCGAAGGCGGCGGTGCGCATGGGTGTGGCGGTGCGGGCGGGATTGATGACATTGACGCGGATGCCGTCTTCAAAGAGCTCCTCGGCGAGGGCCTGTGCGAGATTTACGATGGCAGCTTTTGAGGAGGAATAGGGGGCATAGAGAGCGCGACCGCGCGTGTAGGAAGAGCTGGTGAAAAGAGTAAGCGAGCCGTGGGATTTTTTGAGGTAGGGGATAGAGGCGCGGCAAACGTAAATAGCGCCCAAATAATTCACACGCAACTCTTGGATCATGCCTTCGAGGTTCCGCTCGGTGAGTTTTCCGATGCGCAGGATACCGGTAGAATTAACGACGGCGTCGATATGTCCGTGGAGCAGAGCCACCTTCTCCAGGGCCGCTTGAACCATGGAGGGATTCGTGACATCGCACCCGGTGCGGCAGGAGAAGGGGATGCAGGAAGCGCCGAGAGCCTGAGCTTGCTGCACAATACATTCACCGATACCGCTGGTGCCGCCGAAGACGACCAGAACTTTGCCACGCAGACGGGTGAGAGCCTGATCATTGTCCGGCAGCTCACTCATGCTGCGCAGTTGGAAAAACTTGTCCGCCAAGTGGAGATCCTCCGGCCAGGTGACCTTGATATTGGCGCGTTCACCCTGAACCACGTAGACGGGGGCCAGCTTGTGGCGCACGATGAGCCCGCAATCATCCGTATAACTTTCTTCGGCGGCAGCCAACTCATGAGCGCGACGAATGAGCGAGAGCTTGAAGCATTGCGGCGTTTGTCCGCGCAGCAGGGCGGAGCGCTCGGGGATGTCCTCGATGAAGCCCTGAGCATTCACGCGGATGATGGTATCAGCCGAAGGGATGGCCACATCCACGGCGTCATGGTGTTGCAGAGCATCCAGGCAGTCGTGGACAATGCGTTCCGAAAGCATGGGGCGGGCGCAATCGTGGATGATGACGTGAGCCTCGGCGTCTTGGATGGATGAGATGGCGATGTGAGAACTCTCTTTGCGGGTTGCGCCACCTTCCAAAATACGCGAGATTTTGTGATACTGAGAGTTTTTGAGCAATTTTTGAGCCATCTCGCGATGACCGGGTGTGATCACGACAATGATCTCATCAATACGCTCGGTGCGTTCAAAAAGAGTCGCGACATGCTCCAGCAGGGTGCGTCCGGCAACTTTGGCGAACTGCTTGAGCTGGGGCCCACCGGGGTCAAACCGTTGGGCCGTGCCGGAGGCGAGAATAATGGCGTAAGTCTTCATGCTCGAAGCTCCTTTCCATCCAAAATGCTCTCAATAAGGTCTGTCACACGCGCGGAGGCATGTCCATCATCGATGCTGCCTTTACCGCGCAGGAAATCCTCCACTCGCCCTCGGTAAGAGTCCTCGTCAAACGAACAGATAGCCTGCTCAAGCTGCTCATTCGTCTCCGCAAGAGGGAAAGGAGTCTCAGAAAGTGGGTAGCATAAGCCACGCCGCGCATCGAAGCTGCTCATATCAGGGGCATAAATAAAGCCCGGTCGGCGTGTGAGCAGGTAGTCGTAGATGCAAGAAGAGTAATCCGTGATCACGGCGTCCGCCGCCAGCAAAAGTTCCTGCATGTCGGGATAGTCGGAAGCATTGCACACCCCCGCAGGCAGCAAAGAGCCATGCCTGTCCGCCAGTTTATAGTGGAGACGGACGACAGGGAGCCAGTTTCCACCGAAACGGGAAGAGAAAGCAGAGGCGAGCCGGTCGTAATCCGGCGCGGCGAAGTCACAGCTCCCGGATTCGCGAAAGGTGGGTGCATAGAGCAAGAAGCGAGAGTCCGCAGGGAGATTGAGGGCTGTGCGGACGCGCTGGATGATGGGGCGCTGCGATTCGGGTGACGCAAAGAAGATATCATTACGCGGGCAGCCGACTTCCAGAATGCGTCCGCACACTTTGAAAGAATCACGGTAAAAAGCAGTGGTGTAGGCAGCATTGGAGATCAGGTAGTCCATTTGCTCATCGTCGGCATCGCAGAGGAGGCGTGCCCGCCGAGAAGCTTCATGTCGCTGGAGACCGGTGAGTTTGATGCCAAGTGAACCATGCCAGGTGTTGATATAGACTTGTCCGGGGCGTTTGCGCAGACCGAGCTGAGTTTCGCTGAGTTTGCGTTCGTTCTCTATCCAGATACGAGCGGTAGCCAGTTCGCGCAGAGCCTCATCGGTGCGGCGCATGACGAGACGTACTCGAGGTGGGAAATACTGCTGCTGATGCAGAACATTGTTCTCCGTGAGCCACACCAGTTCACAATCAACGCGACGTCGCAACAGTTCCTCACAAATTGCTTTAGGAGAGCAATGGTAGGCGCCGTGAACTGTATGAAACACGATCTTGCGAGGGTTGACAGGCAGATGGTGATAGAGACCGGCATCCTGAAGCGGTCGGCGCTTTTTAATGCGTACTCCCAGAAAGCATATTTGATCATGCGTCGCGGAAGCATGTTTCACGGAAAAGAGGCGTTCTTTCCAAGTGAGCTTCATGCCTGCACCTCCTTTCCGAGGAGCTGTTCAATAATGTCCGCCACCCGTTCGGAGGCGTGCCCATCGTCCACGACGCCTTTGTCGCGCAGGAAAGCGGTCACCCTCCCTTGGTAGGCCGCTTCGTCAAACGAACAGATAGCTTGCGTGAGCTGCTCGTTGCTCTCTGCGACGGGAAAAGGAGACTCGGAAAGGGGATAATACAGACCGCGCATCTTCTCGTATTCATCCAAATCTTGTGCGTACAGA